>CACZQU010000418.1 GCA_902783305.1 uncultured Lachnospiraceae bacterium
ACGCCATGCTTGCATGTAAGGGCAGATTCGTACGATTTTATGGACAGCTGAAAGCTGTCACCTCCCCTCATGAGAAATCAAGCCACGAGAAGCGGGGCGGGGAAGCGCCGAAGGCGCGGATTTCGAATGAGGAGAGGTGAGGGGCTGAATAGTAACGCAACCAAAGCTGCTGATGAGACAGGGAAACGGAAAAATTAAAAAGTGAGAAATAAAGAGAAATATAAAGATATACAGAGATATAATGAGAAAACACGGATTATCAAAGATTTTTATGGGCTTGCACAATATAAGGCAATCGAATAATATATGCGGTAAAGATTAGCACTCATATTTAACGAGTGCTAACAGACTGGCATTCTGATATGCCTTGATTTAAGGAGGATACTATCATGACATTGGTACCATTAGGTGACAGGGTTGTACTTAAGCAGCTTGAGGCAGAAGAAACAACGAAGTCCGGCATTGTTCTTCCCGGACAGTCCAAAGAAAAACCTCAGCAGGCAGAGGTGATTGCCGTTGGCCCTGGCGCGACAGTGGACGGCAAAGAAGTGAAAATGCAGGTCAGTGTAGGCGAGAAGGTTATTTTTGCCCAGTATTCCGGAACGAAGGTCAAGATCGATGAGGAAGAATTCATCGTGATCAAACAGGAGGATATTCTGGCTGTTGTCAAAGACTGAACTGCTGTTTCACATCGAAATCAGAAGGAGATAAAAAATCATGGCAAAAGAGATTAAATATGGTGCGGATGCAAGAGCTGCCCTTATGGCAGGTGTTGATAAACTGGCAGAAACCGTCAGTGTTACGCTGGGGCCGAAGGGACGAAATGTCGTCCTTGACAAGTCTTATGGCGCTCCCCTTATCACTAACGACGGTGTGACCATCGCAAAGGAGATCGAGCTCGCGGATTCTTTTGAAAACATGGGTGCGCAGCTCATCAAGGAAGTCGCTTCCAAGACGAACGACGTTGCTGGTGACGGGACAACGACAGCTACGGTTCTCGCACAGGCAATGGTTCATGAAGGAATGAAAAATCTTGCAGCCGGAGCCAATCCGATTATTCTGAGAAAAGGGATGAAGAAAGCAACCGATGCTGCAGTGGAAGCTATCCGCTCGATGAGTGAGAAGGTCAGCGGAAAGTCCCAGATCGCCAATGTAGCCGCGATTTCCGCAGGGGACGAGGAGGTTGGCCAGCTTGTCGCAGATGCGATGGAGAAGGTCTCCAACGACGGCGTGATCACGGTGGAAGAGTCCAAGACCATGCTGACAGAGCTTGATCTTGTAGAAGGTATGCAGTTCGACCGTGGGTATATTTCCGCGTACATGAGCACGGATATGGAAAAAATGGAAGCGGTTCTGGAAGATCCGTATATTCTGATCACAGATAAAAAGATCAGCAATATCCAGGAGATTCTTCCGCTCCTTGAGCAGGTTGTACAGGCAGGCGCCAGACTTCTGATCATTGCCGAGGATGTGGAAGGCGAGGCTCTTACCACTCTGATCGTCAACAAGCTGCGTGGTACCTTCCAGGTTGTTGCGGTAAAGGCTCCCGGATATGGCGACAGAAGGAAAGAAATGCTTCAGGATATCGCTATCCTTACCGGCGGCAGTGTGATTTCCGATGAACTGGGTCTGGATCTGAAGGAAGCCACGATGGAACAGCTCGGCCGCGCGAAGTCCGTAAAGGTCGCAAAAGAAAATACCGTAATCGTGGATGGTCTCGGAGACAAAAAGGCCATCGCGGACAGGATTGCCCAGATCAAATCACAGATCGAGGAGACGAAATCCGACTTTGACCGGGAGAAGCTGCAGGAGAGACTGGCGAAGCTGTCAGGCGGCGTAGCGGTTATCCGTGTAGGCGCAGCGACCGAGACAGAGATGAAGGAAGCGAAGCTTCGTCTCGAGGATGCTCTGGCCGCTACCAGGGCAGCTGTAGAGGAAGGTATCGTAGCCGGAGGTGGGTCCGCATATCTTCACGCGACCAAGAAGGTGGAAAAGATTGCGGCAGATCTGGAAGGCGATGAGAAAACCGGCGCGAATGTCGTGCTTAAGGCTCTGGAGGCTCCGATCTTCCGTATTGCGGCGAATGCAGGCCTTGAAGGCTCTGTAATCGTGAATAAGGTTAAGGAGCTCGAGGAAGGAATGGGCTTTGATGTCCTGAAAGAGGAGTATGTTGACATGGTTAAGGCCGGAATCCTTGATCCTGCCAAGGTGACGAGAAGCGCTCTGCAGAACGCTACCAGCGTTGCTTCCTCTCTGCTGACGACAGAATCGGTAGTGGGAATCATCAAAGAACCCGAACCTCCGGTACCCGCCGGCGGACAGGGCATGGGAATGATGTAATGCACAGGCAGTAACCGATCAGCGGTTACCTTGAAAGAAGAGACCGGCGTTGTATGGACGCCGGCCTTTTTTCGTGTTATAATCTTGGATGATTCTCTTATTTGCTCAGAATCCGTGAAAGGAGTGAACGATAACAATGAATGAGTCCTGCAGAGAATGTCTGGTAAAAAAGAAAATAACAGCAAAGGATACCGCCATCCGTTTCGCAGTCATATTTGCTGCGGTTCTGGCTGTGCTTGCCGGCCTCTTCCTCATTCCCGCTGCCCTGCTGGCCGCTCTTGTCCTGGGAATTGCGTCCTATTTTGTCATACAGAACACAGATCTGGAATATGAATACACTTTGATCGAGAAATCTCTGGACATCGATAAGATCATGGCGAAAACACGGCGGAAACGCCTTAAATCTTATGATCTGAATGACGCGGATCTGATTGCGCCGATTTCCTCCCACAGGATGGATTATTATAACAGCAATTCGAAGCTCAGGACGATCGATTACACTTCCGGTACACCGGAAGGAACGGTTTACGCTGTGATTATCAAGGACGGAAATGAAACGGCGAAGGTTCTTATCGAGCCGGATGAGGTCATGGCACAGATGATGAACCGGGCTATGCCGGGCAAATGCTTTCTGGCATAAGGATGGAATTTGCAGCTGTTTATTACCGGACAGTAACCGGCATTCTTTTACCAAACATTTACTTTTTATTCATTGACAGGATGACCCTTGTTTGGTAAACTCCTTTAAAATCCATCCATAGATGATTGTCTGTAACCGTTCAGACATATCATTTCTCTGCAGTTACCACTGTTTTGCTGATCAGGATACAGATGTTTAGGCACTGTAATTAAATAACTTAGCCATATGACGCAGTATTCGTGAGCATATGCAAGGCGGAGGAAGGCGGCGATGCGGGCATC
>CACZQU010000419.1 GCA_902783305.1 uncultured Lachnospiraceae bacterium
CTGAGAGATTAAGCTCCGGGTTTACTGCAGTCTGAATGACAGATGAGGGAGGAAATCAAAATGGCAAAATATATGCTGGAGGTCAGAGACCTTACTACGAAATATATCACAAGAAATCAGGAGGATGTTTACTCCGTAGACCATGTTTCCCTGACGATTGAAGAAGGAAGGAGCCTGGGCATCGCCGGTGAATCCGGCTGCGGCAAGTCCACCCTGGCCCTGAGCCTTATGGGCTATTATTTTCCGCCGCTGCATTATACCAGCGGTTCGATCATCGTTGACGGGAAAAATATTTCCGGCCTGGATCCGGATGTGGTCCGCAAAACCGTTCTGGGGTCGGACATCGCCTACATTCCACAGGCAGCTATGAATGCCATGAATCCCACCCGAAAGGTAGGTAAATTTATTGAAGACGTCATCCGCGCACATGAGATCAGAATGACCAGAGCCGAGATCCGGGATATGGCCAGGGAGCGCTTTTCCCTCCTGGGTCTGCCGGTGGAGGCTCTGAACAAGTACAGCGTGGAGCTTTCCGGGGGAATGCGTCAGAGAGTTGTCATAGCTGTTTCGACGATCCTGAATCCAAAGGTACTCATCGCCGACGAGCCGTCTTCGGCTCTGGATGTCACCAGTCAGAAAATGGTCATCAGAATGTTGAAAGACATGATGGCCAAAGGTCTGGTGAAGAGCATGATCTTTATCACCCATGAGCTTCCCCTGCTTTACAATGTAACGGATGATATCATGGTCATGTATGCCGGCCAGATCGTGGAACGCGGATCCGCGAAGGAAATGGTTTTTGATCCGATCCACCCCTACTCCAGAGGCCTCATGCGTTCCATTCTCGTACCGGAAGAAGGAACCAGAGATGTAAAGCTGACCGCCATTCCGGGAACACCGCCGAACCTGAAGCATCCACCGGCAGGCTGCCGCTTTGCGGACCGCTGCCGTTACGCGGCAGATTCCTGCCGGAATATGTCTGTTCCGATGGTTGATCTGGAAGGCGGACGCTGCTATCGGTGCGCATTCTCCGAGCAGAAGTTGAGGGAGGTGTATCATAGTGAAGACTGAAGAACCAGGGACAACCAGTCAGCCTGTCGATACTCGTGACAGTGTGACCTTCGGCCCGAACCGCAGCAGGGATTTTTCCCATGAACCGATGTGTCTGAGCGGAAAAGGCGTCACACGGATTTTCCATGCCGGAAAAGTCACCACCACAGCCGTAGATCACGTGGATTTCGAATTCCACAAGGGAGAGCTCATCTCCATCGTCGGTGAATCCGGCTCCGGAAAGACTACTCTGTCCAAAATGCTCCTCGGTCTGCTGGAGCCCAGCGAAGGAGAAATCTATTTCAACGGAGTTCCCCGGGACATCTCTACCAGCGCCAGAAAGCGGGAATACTGGAAGGGAATCCAGGCGATTTTCCAGGATCCCTTCTCCAGCTATAATATTTTTCACAAGATAGATTCGGTTCTCCTGGATTGTATCCATATGAGAGGAGGGCGGAATCTGTCAAAAGAAGAAAAGACGCGGCTCATGACCCAGGCCTGCTCCTTTGTCAATCTGAAATTCGCGGAGCTGACGAACAAATATCCTTTTGAGCTTTCCGGCGGACAGATGCAGCGTCTGATGATTGCCCGGATCTTCCTGCTCAAACCGGAAATCCTTCTTGCAGACGAGCCAACCTCCATGATTGATGCCTGCTCCAGAGCCACCATTCTGGATATGCTGTTGAACCTCAGAAACGAAACCGGAATGACCATTATTTTTATCACACACGATATCGGCCTTGCTTACTACATTTCCGATTCGATTTATATCATGGAGCATGGCAGGTTTGTGGAAAGCGGCAGCGCAGAAGAGGTAATCCTCAGACCCAAAGCAGCTTATACCAGACGTCTCATCAGTGATGTACCGAAAATTCACGAGCCCTGGGATCTGAGTACGGTAGGGTAAAGAGGATATTTTCGTCATACCGGGCAGAAGATTCAGCTGTACAGTATCCGCAGCAATGTTTAAGGGGGATGGTTCTGAGATTGATCTGTCGGACTCAATCTCAGAATCATCCCCCTGACTGATTATCTCGCAAACCACCAGATGAAAAGAACCGGCAGAACCATTCCCAGCCACCCAAGGAATGCCAGCCTCATGTGACGGGGTTCCCGCATGATGGCGATAAACTCCCGGATCAATGCACTCGGCCAGTAATACCCCGCGACGCGGCTTCCGATCCCGGTACACTTCAGGCCAATCTTCCGGCAATAGGAAAGGCACCGGTACACATGATAATTACTGGTCACAAGTGCTGTATATTTGCGACCCTCCCTGGAATCTATTATTGCTTTGCAGTTCTTCAGATTCTCCATGGTGTTCATAGAGAGAGGTTCCAGAAGAACATCCTCGATCCGCACCCCGTTCTCCACGAGATACTCTGCCATAGCCGCTGACTCCGACAGGCTCTCATCCTCGCCCTTACCTCCCGAGGGGATCATCATGGGCGGAGTCGGATCTTTCCGGTATACCTCGATTGCCTTGTCCAGGCGCTGCCGCAGCAGCGTGGAGATCTGATTCCCCTCAAGCAGGCCGCAGCCATGAATGATCACGAAGTCAAAGTCCTTTTTCCGGGGAATCACCTGAATAAACATGGTATACCACATGAAGGCAAGAAAGAGGATACAACCATAGATCACCGACAGCGCAAATACCAGCATGACCAGTTCAAAGTGCCCGAATCCGGTCTTCCAGCCAAAAAGCTCCGCTCCCAGGATCAGAATCGAAGCCGACTCCCCGAGCAGGATGACAATCCCCAGAAACAGGGAAAGCATATTTGCCAGGCTATGTCCTTCTTTCCGGATCATCACAACGCCGTTTCCGATAAAGAAAAAAGGAACAAAAAGCAGAACCGCAACGGCTGTCCAGAGCATCGCCATGGCGACATTCCGTCCATATCGTCCGCCGGCTGCCACAAAAACCGGAAGAGTAAACAGACAGGCAAGAAAAAGCAATACGCAGTTCCGGAAACGCCGCATGTCCTTCGCCATGGAAATAAACAGCACGATCCAGAAAAAAGCGCTCAGAAACAGCGCATTCCGCAGATTTGAAAAATAGATGCTCAAGGCAGCTCCCCCCATTTGTTCCGGCCTCTGTATTATTCTTTAGGAGCTGTGCATAAATAACCTGCACAGATGACGTAGGATAAATTCGTCCAGGCAAGGCGGAGGAATGAGTCGATGCGGGCATC
>CACZQU010000420.1 GCA_902783305.1 uncultured Lachnospiraceae bacterium
AATATTGCCTACGGAAAACCCGACGCGGACATGGAGGAAATCGTGAATGCGGCGAAACAGGCGAATATTCACGATTTTATTCAGACTCTCCCGGATGGATATGACACCTATGTCGGAGAAAGAGGCGCACGCCTGTCCGGCGGCCAGAAGCAGCGGATTTCCATAGCCCGCATCTTTCTGAAAAATCCGCCGATCCTGATTCTGGACGAAGCAACCTCCGCACTTGACAATGAAAGTGAGGCTTACATCCAGAAAAGCCTTGACCGGCTGGCCCAGGGCCGCACGACGATCACGATTGCCCACCGGCTGTCCACGATCCGGGGAGCGGAGGAAATTCTCGTGATTGATCAGCAAGGCATCGCGGAAAGGGGAAGCCACGAAGAGCTTCTTGCCATGGACGGGATTTACGCGCGGTATGTCAAAGCCTCTGAAACCAGAGAGATACCTGGGGCGAGGCTTTTTCATCTGGTGTCCCCCCGGCAGGGTGGTGTGCGCAAGAAACAATCCGCAGGGGGCCGTTTGCCGTACAATTATGTACAAGATCCATAAAAAATGTTACTATTCAGCCCCTCACCTCTCCTCATTCGAAATCCACGCCTTCGGCGCTTCCCCGCCCCGCTTCGCGTGGCTTGATTTCTCATGAGGGGAGGTGACAGCTTTCAGCTGTCCATAAAATCGTATGAATCTGCCCTTACATGCAAGCATGGCGTTCAGATTCGTACGATTTCATGAAGGGGCTGAATAGTAACAAAAAATCACTCTGCAGTCCTGCAGAGTGATTTTTTTACAGCCTCTTATTCCAGGTTCAGCCTGCGGTCCAGCACAAACCAGGTAATGGCTCCATAGATGGCGACACCGACAGCGGCGATACCGATGATCCACACAGAAGCCGGCATGATATCGTTGACCAGAAAGGCACCAAGCTCCGTCTGCGCCGCCTGGTCCGCGGGGGACGGCAGGGATACCTGCTCGGAAAACCGTCTCAGATTCAGGAAAACACTGGCTGCTGTCTCAAGAGCAGAGAATCCGATATACGCGAGAATGCTTCCGAGAATCCGGTGGCTTCCCCACATCTGCCCGATGCTCATGGAAGCAAAGAGCTGAAAAATGGACTCCATTATGGAAAGGATGCCGGCAGCAGCCAGGATAAGGAAAATCCGGAGTGTCACCGCCCAGCCATAATTTCCGATCAGGACAGTCCACATCACCTTGACCTGATCATAGAAGGCTGTTCCGGTTCCCAGGATGCGTTCCATAACAAAACCGCAAAACAGTCCGACGATCAGGCTTAAGATCATCCAGATTACAGGGCAGATCGTTTTGCTGATAATCAGCTGTCCTGTTGAAACCGGCAGGGAGAACATCAGATAGCCTTCTTCCTTCAGGAGATTCCTGTAGAAACGAAGGATAATGAGTACAGCAGTGGCAATGAATACCGCAGCCACAGCGACGGCGAAAAGAATCAGCAGAATAATGGTGAGAAACCGTGTCTGCTCTTTATTTCCTGACAACCGCATGTTCAGCGCAAGTCCGGCTGATGCAAGGACTAAAAACGCGTAAAGAGGGAGAATGATCCTCCCCGTAGCTTTCAATTCATACTTCAGCAGCTTGATCAGCATCGGAACACCTCCCGGAAATATGCATCCACACTCATACCGGTTTCTTCTCTGAGCGAAACGACGGGTCTGTGCAGCAGAATTTCACCTTTCCTGATGAATACGGCTTCGTCCAGAATGGACTCAATATCCGCAATCAGATGGGTGGAGATCAGCACCAGGGCATCTTTGGCATAATTCTGAAAGATCGTGCGGAGGATGAAGTCCCTTGCTGCCGGATCCACGCCGGCGATCGGTTCGTCGAGAAGATAGATTTTTGCATCCCTGCACATGGTCAGGATCAGACGTACCTTTTCCCGGGTTCCTTTGGACATCTTTTTCAGGCTCATGGACTCATCGATATTCAGGCTGCTCATCATATTCCTTGCCTTATCCGGACGGAAATCGGCGTAAAAGTCCTGGAAAAATTTCAGCAGCTGCCGGGAATTCATCCACTCAGGCAGGGTTTCCTTGTCCGGAAGATAGGACATGATGGCCTTGGAGGATTTTCCGGGCCGCTCTCCCGCGATCAGAATTTCCCCCTGTGTAGGCTGGATCAGTCTTGCTGCCAGCTTGATCAACGTTGTTTTTCCGCTGCCGTTCGGACCGAGCAGACCGACAATCCGGCCGGATTCCAGGCACAAATCAATATGGTCGAGAGCGGTCAGACTCTGGTATTTCTTTACCAACCCCCGGCATTCCAGCATATTCACCAGTTACCACCTCCATAGAATAATAATATGCATGATTCCGGGACTGTGGGAGCGCGCAGCGCAGGACAATCCGCAGGAGTGATTCTGAACGGCAATCATGCATGATTTCATTGTAGCACAGACTTCCGGGTTTTTCCATAGACATAGCCGGAAAGGAGACATCTGTCCTGACCGGAGGGTACTGTTCACGGATTAACGGGAAAGCCGTGCGCGGGGAAGGTCAGAGCGTGAAAAAGTAACCTCTGCGGTCGTCAGTCCTTCAATTCGTACAGGTTTTCTTGCTTTTTAAGAAATCAATTGCTATACTGAAAAGTGTATATTGAAGGTCGGGTTCAGAATATGGGAGAAGTGAAAGATGAAAAAGAGCCCTGAATTAGTTGTCATGCTCACACACTATGACCGTACCGTCGAAAATGCATACGATGTATTCGACCAGTGCAAAAATACCAAGGCGAAATACTGGGGATTCAAGGAAGAACCGATACCTCTCCGGCAGATGCAGGAGCTGTATTCCTATATGAAGGAATACGGTAAGATTACCTCTCTGGAGGTGGTGGCCTATACGGAGGAGGAGTGTGTGCGGGGGGCGAAAATGGCAGCAGCGTGCGGCTGTGATTATCTGCTGGGCACATATTTCTTTGATTCCGTCAATGAGATCTGCCAGGAAAAGGGAATTCGATATATGCCGTTTGTGGGGAAGGTATCCGAACGTCCGTCGATTCTGGAGGGAAGCATTTCCGGGATGATCGAGGAAGCGCACCGCTATCTGGAGAAGGGAGTCTATGGACTGGATCTTCTGGGCTACCGATATACACAAGATGCGTATGAGCTGAACCGGCAGTTCGTTGCCGCAGTTGAGGCGCCTGTCTGTATTGCCGGAAGCATCAACAGCTACCAGCGCCTGGATGAGATTGCGCAGATCAGCCCATGGTCGTTTACCATCGGCGGTGCGTTTTTTGAGAATAAATTCCAGGGAAGCATTCCCGAGCAGATCGATAAAGTATGCGATTATCTGGAGAAGAAAAATGCTTAGGCTTTTTTATCCCTGGGAGTACGCGGAGGATATTTACGGTATCGATTACAGGAAGCTGTTTGCCAGAGGCTTTCGCGGCCTGATTTTTGATATCGACAATACGCTGGTTCCGCATGGAGCCGATTCAACGCCAGACGTGGATGCTTTTTTCCGGGAGCTCAAAGACATCGGATTTCAGACCCTGGTCCTTTCCAACAACGATGAGGAAAGGGTGCTTCGCTTTCTGAAAAATATCGACGCGCTGTACATCTGCGATGCCAATAAACCCTATCCCAAAAGCTATCACAAAGCGGTGGACATGCTTGGAGGAGACAGGAAAAAGGTCGTCTGTATAGGGGATCAGGTTTTTACGGATATTTTCGGAGCCAACCTGAGCGGGATCCCCAGCATACTGGTCCATTTTATCCGCAAACCCGGTGAAACGGATATCGGCATCCGGAGAAAAACCGAGCAGAAGGTACTGCGCTTTTACTGGCGGAGCAAATCAATGAGGCACCGGCTGGGAGATATCCTTCTGTCCGGGAAAGAGGAAGGAGTTATTTGACATGCTTTGGAAAAAAGATATGTTGTTCTGCGATATCAGCCCAACAACTTATGCCATCTCCGAGCAGAAGGAAATACTGAAACGCCATCTCAAAAATCTCACGGGAAAAGATAAATTCTGTCATGAACGCCGGGAAGAAAAGCTTCCGAATTTACTGTCAGAGCATGATTCCAATCTGATCAAAAAGGGGAAAGGGATCGATATCCGCCTCCAGGAAAACAAGGCGGACAACATCGCTCTTGCGTGCTCACAGATGAACGGAATGATTATTCATCCCGGTGAAACCTTTTCCTTCTGGAAGGTGGTGGGAAAAACAACGAAACGCCGCGGATACAAGGACGGACGTGTGATCGAAAACAACCGCCTCAAGCCGGGAATCGGGGGCGGCCTGTGCAACCTTGCCAATACGCTCCATCTTCTGGTGCTGCACAGCCCCATGACCGTGACGGAATTCCACAGCCACTCCGATGCCCTCGCGCCGGATCACGGAAAAAGAGTTCCCTTTGCCACAGGGACCTCCGTGAGCTATAACAATGTGGATTACCGTTTCCGGAATGACACCGATCAGGATGTACAGCTGCTTTTGTGGTGCCAGGATCTGAAGCTTTATGGAGAGCTGAGAAGTGAACGGGAGTATCCCTGGACCTATGAGCTCGTAGAGGAAAACCACCATTTCCGGAAAGAGGGAGAAAAATATTACCGGGTCTCAAAAATCTACCGGCTGACCCGGAGCCGGGAAACCGGAGAAGTGATGCAGAAGGATCTTGTTCTGGATAATCATTCGGAGGTCATGTTTGATTACTCCCTGATCCCGGAGGATCAGATCCGGGAGGCGTAACGATAAATCCGGGATTCACTGGTCGGAGCATTTGTGAAACCTGTGTAAATTCAGCGTTTCTTCTCCTGACAAAAACTGATGAATAAAGATTTACCGACACACCCGATCCGGGAGCCTTAAGAGCTCCGGGGAAAGACGGAGAAGAAAAAGGCATAAAATGAAGTACGGCAGCAGTTCAGCCAGGCTGAACTGCTGCCGTGTTTTTTATGGCGGGGCCGCAGCAGAGAGGAATTCAGCTTACGGTGACGGGCAGCTCATTGTACAACGGTAACGTCGCAAGCGGGCGAAGGTCAGATCATAAACGGTAACTCTTTATCTTTACCTTCTGCTGCTCCTCCATCAGATGCTCAGATTTGCTGTCTTTCTCATTACGTAAAATTACAGTTTCATTTCCTGCATGATTAGTGTATACTCTCTTCAATCAACCGGAAAGAGAAACGAAAACGGAGGCGAAAGGAAAAATGAAGAACCCTAAAGACCCGCTGGCCTGGGAAGAAGTCAGCACGGAACATATCATTCAGGATGAATGGATTGACTTCAGAAGATCCACATGGCGTTTTCCGGACGGAAGCGAATTTGAACCTTTTTACAGCTACAGCCGTCGGGACTATGTGGTGATTGTGGCTTCAGATCCGGAAGGAAATTATCTTTGTGTCCGTCAGTTCAGACAGGGAATCCGGCAGGTTACAACGGAATTTCCCGCGGGAGGGATTGAACGCAAGGACGGGAAAGAGTATGGAAGCACAAGGGATGATCTGTCTGCAGAGGATGCGCTTACAGCAGCAAAGAGAGAGCTTCGGGAGGAGACCGGATACGAGTCTGATGAATGGGAGCACCTTCTGACAGTTCCCTCCAACGCAACGATTGCGGACAATTATGCGTATTTGTTTGCCGCGCGGAACTGCCGCAAGGTTTCCGGACAGGATCTGGACGAAACGGAATTTCTGAACCTGAATAAGCTTCCGGCAGAAAAGATAGAGGAATTGATCGCAAACGGCGGCTTCCAGCAGGCTGTCCACGTCGCGGCATGGCTGCTCTCCCTCCGGTCCCCGGACAGACCCCTGGCCGGTAATCCGGCAAAGAAGCCTGACTGATGCTTGATGTGGAAGATGATCATACGATGTATTTTCGCGGCGATAACAATGACCCTATAGCATTTGTGAGTGTGAATATGTATGGCAATCCTGAACCAGCCGCGTTTGAGAAAATGACGACGGAGATCACGAAGATTTTCGGAGAAGTACTGGGGGTGGCGCCGGATCATATGTACATTAAATATGATGCTTCTATGTATTGGGGATGGAATGGAAGCAATTTCTGAGCATTATGGTTGAGAATCATCTGACCGGGTGTGGACGGATTGGAGAACAATATGACGACGAACCAATTATTATGGAACAGAACAAAGGCTGCACTCGTACAGTCGGTGGAACGGCTTGGGTTCCCGGCAGAACTGGGAGAGGCCGTGGCTAAGCATCTGGGCAGTCCGAAGGCTATGGAGCGTATGATCTCTTATCTGGACTATGTGAAGCCAAAGAGCGAGGAACTGATTGTGGACGAGATGCTGGCCATCCGCAGCGAGGTGGATGCCTGGAAAGAAAAGAAGGCCAGTGAGGAAGCAAACGCCCGGTATAATGAGATGCTGTATTATGGCCTGGGAACGGAAAAAGAGTCATGACTTAAAAATATATTGCTGGTTAACCAGGGAAAATGAAGAATTCCAGAACAACAGATAACATCGTTTATACTTCGGAGAGATTTCAGCCCTACCGCGAGAGCTTTTCCGATCATTACCTCTTTGCGGGACCTTCGGTCTTTTCGGATATGCAGCCGGACAAGAATACAAGGAAACCGCT
>CACZQU010000421.1 GCA_902783305.1 uncultured Lachnospiraceae bacterium
CGGATCAGTTACCCATTTTCTGAAAAAAGGATTGTACGTAACTCCAAAAGCCATGGAAGACCTGAGGGAAAAATATCTGATCTGAAATCAAATCCCCCGCACATAAAATGCGGGGGATTTGCTATTCCTTTCTACTATAAAGCAGTGGATTTTCTCCATTCTCCGGTCAGATAGAAAGACCTGGCATCAACGCTTATCCTTGTCGATAAATTCCATGGTAATGATGGTCAGTACGGAAAAAACAGCGATGAATATCAGCAGGTGAATCCAGTTTCCGGTTACATTTGATGGCGTTGACGCATATAAAGGATCATAATTGGCCTGTGCCGCTTTTTCCTCAAGAAGCTTCTGCGTGTCGTCTCTCCCTGCCATATCCAGGACATCGCCGACAGTGGTCGTGATCACAACCGACTCATCACGGTATTTCTGTACGGTATCGTTTGTCCGGGCCAGATCGATCACTTCCCCCAGGGTAGTGACCATACCGATCTTATACTCTTTGATTTCCTCAGGCCAGTCTATCTTCCGGAGAGCGGATATGGCATCGCCTGCTGATATGTCAAGAATCAGTTTTTCAGAGCGCAGCCCCTCAAACAAATCGGAAGTTTCCAGATCTCCCAGAAGCTCTTCAACCGACATGACATTACCAATGGACGTTCCACGGAGCTTTGCGATGCTCTCATTTTCATCATCGCCCAGCACATCAAGCACCTGTCCAAGCGTGATCGTGCCGCCAATTTCCATGTCGTCCACCATATTGATTATACTGGAGACCATGCCATAGGGGAGGGAATTCATATCTGCCTGAGCAGCCATCGCCTTAAGCCCCGGGTTGGAAATCGTCAGCATAGTGATCGGTGTCGCATACCTGGGAAGAGGAATGATCCCCCCTGAGAAAATCAGCTCGAAAATCAGCAGAAAAGGCATGATCGTCATCGCTGTCGTCGTGGAGTGTGAGATGGAGGAAATCCATAAGGACATCATATCAGCAGCATAAGTGACGAGAAACATTGTAATCCCAAAATCCAGGATCAACCATGGAGTAACCACCCCCGCGCCGGAATAATTCATTCCGACAAGACCGGAGATAATCAGCGTCACGACGGTCTCGAGAAGGCAGATGATCATCTGATACATCATATGGGCACTGATATAAGAGGTAATATGCATACCAGACCGATGCTCCCATTTAATGACATCCCTCTCCCGGCAGATCACCTGGATCGAATTAAAACACCCGTTCCAGATGCAGACACAGGCCATGGCAAAGGCTGCCATCAGGGTTCCCTCCATCGTTTTCCGGAAATCAAGGCTCATGACGATCCCGACCAGTCCGGCGATAAGCGCCGACATCGGCAGCACCTTCCAGTCACTCTGAAACACAAACATTCTGAGGAATTTACTGAAGTAAATGCCAATCTGGGCTATACGCCCTCGATGCCGGATCTTCAGCTGCATGTTGGGACCCGCATTATTTTGCTCAGACATAGTGCACCTCCGCGTATTTCAAAACATAGTCGTCGGCAAGACCGTCGCCGCCTTCTTCCTTCTGATTGATCCGCTTCACTATCTCTTCCATCTTTTCGCACGCAAAAAACTCTCTTGCCTGGGCTATGCTTCCATAGAAAGCAAGCCGGCCTGTACGGGCGCTGTCTTTTGCCAGCACGATCACATCGTCAAACAGATCGATCACACGATCAGGTGTGTGGGTGATCACGATCACGATACGGCCGGTATCCGCAACCGCGCGAAGCTGCTCAAACAGCTCCCGGGCCATAACCCCATCCAGTCCTGAATCCGGCTCATCCAGAATAAAAAGAGATGGATTTGACAAAAGCCCCATGGAAATTGCCAGACGTTTTTTCTGTCCGCCGGAAAGCTTTTCCACTTTATTGTTCTGCACAGGCTTCAGGCCGAAAATATCCATTACCTCGTCGACCCGTCTGCGTCTTTCATTCTCCGGAATGTCAATAGACAGCCGGAGCTTCGCAGCGTCCAGAAGGGTGTTGAGTACAGTATCCTTCCCCCTCATTACCTCCTGCTGAGGAACGAAACCAACCTCATACTGCATTTTCTTATACTGCCTGTACATGTCGTTTCCGTTCAGCCTGACCTGCGCGTTTGCCTTTTCGTAACCGTTCACTGCATTGAGATAAGTCGTTTTTCCCGCGCCGGAGCCGCCCAGCAGCAGGACAAGATGTCCTTGCGGGATAGCCATATGGATGTCGCGGAGCAGGACCTTTTTCTTAAAGAATTCCCGTACCGTCCTGTCCTCCAGGTTGACCGTAAGGCCATCGTCCATGACCGCGGCGCTCCCATGGGTCGCCAGCCGGATCATCTCCTCACGCAGATCCTCCACCTTCCAGTTCGGCTGATATTTCTCTCCAAAGCCCCAGATCAGCATCGGCAGGAAACGCAGCTCATCGATAATGCACAGAAGAATCCATGCTTTATGCACTCCGTAGACTTCGATAAAACCGGAATAAACACGGATATTATAGATAAAATGCATCAGCATCACACTGAACAGAATGACCAAAACGAGGAGCCGGAGGGGTGCATTGGTTTTTTCCAGATTCCACTGCATCCAGACATTCGTCATCGTGAGAAGAGTAATGCACATGCTCGTGATAAAGTAAACCCGGCTTTCCGGCTCACGGTTCGCGCATCGTGCCAGCTGATACTCTCTTGCCCATGGAATCAGCGCCCACCAGGGTTTCAGTCCGGATTTGGACAAAAGCTTCCAGGCACCAAGAATATAAAGTCCTCTTACAGCGATAAGAATAGCCTGTCTGGTATCAAAGAAATATAACAGAATGAGATCCAGGATATTCCTCATTTTTACTCCTTTCTGCCCTCTTTGTGAGTATCCCTGCACATCCGTCCAGGTTTCTTTAATCATTTCCGTGAACTCTGTGTTTTATTCGTCACTATTCCGCTTTCAACCGGGCTGCTTTCAGATCCCTGATGACGATTCTCCTGCCCCACCGATAAAAGAAAGCGCAATCATGGTCAGATCATCAAACTGAGGAACATCCCCAACGAAGCTGTCCACTTCCGTCCTGACACCGTTCAGCACATCCTCAGGCTTTTCCCCCGCGTGATGATTCAGTGCTGTGAGCATCCGTTCATTTCCAAACAGCTCCTCCGATGCATTATTCGCTTC
>CACZQU010000422.1 GCA_902783305.1 uncultured Lachnospiraceae bacterium
CGGATTGGAAATGTCCGGAATATAGGAGCTGACTCCCTCATATTCGCCTTCAACCATAGCATCATAAGCCGCCTTTACGGGAGAGGTGTATCCGACCTCGATGGTGTTGGCGATCGCATTCTCCTCCCTCAGCATGAAATCAATGAAATTGTGGGCGAGCTGAACCTGGCTGCAGTCCTTTGTAATCAGCATGGCGTCAAACCAGACATTGGTTCCCTGGGCGGGGGTGAGATAGTCGAGATCCGGGTTCTCGCTGATGATATAGGAACCGTCACCAGAGTAGACGACAGCCATTGCTTTGTTGCCGGAGATCATGTTGTCGATGACGTCATCCCCGGCGTAGATGGGATCCATTGTGTTTCTCTGCCGGATCAGCCAGTCATAGGCTTCCTCGATTTCCTTGTCATCGGTGGTGTTCATGGAGTACCCGAGAGCCTTCAGGGCGATCATGAAGGAATCCCTCTCGGAATCGTACATGTACAGGTTTCCTTTGTATTTTTCGTCCATGAGCAGATCCCAGCCCTCTTCAAGATCCGCTTCATCCACTACCGTGGTGTCATAGAGAATGCCGACCGTTCCCCAGAAATATGGACAGGAATACCGGTTTCCGGGGTCGTAGCTTTGATTCAGCACCTCAGGCATCAGATTATCCTTGTTGGTGATCAGATCCCAGTCGATAAACTGAAGATACTCTTCCTTGATCAGCCTTTCGATCATGTAATCGGAGGGAATGAGCACGTCATAGGATTCTCCTGCTGCAAGCTTCGTATACATCATTTCGTTGGACTCAAAGGTCTCGTAAATGATTTTGCAGTTGAACTCCTCTTCGAATTTCTCAAGCAGACTCAGATCCATATATTCCCCGGCATTGTAGACCTTCAGGGAACGCTCGGATCTGGAGATGCTTCCCCAGCGTCCAAGGCCGAAGGCGACGGCCGCCACGAGGACCAGAGACAGTGTCCTGCGCAGCGCCGGACTCATCCTGCTGGTCAGATTCAGCTTTGGCATCAGCCTGGTAAACACCAGGATCAGGATAATCACGACAATTACGATGGTAGACAGAGCGTTGATGGTCGGATTGATCCTTTTGGTCATGTTGTAGACGATGATCGAGATATTTTTGGTTCCGTTTCCCGTCACAAAGTATGAGATGACGAAATCATCGAAGGACATGGTAAAAGCCAGCAGGGCTCCCGCCGTTATCCCGTCCTTGATCATGGGAACGACGACCATCAGCAAAGCCTGTGACGGTGTCGCGCCCAGATCCATCGCCGCGTTGGCCAGGTTGGGATCCAGATTCCGTACCTTTGGATAGACACTGGTAATGACATAGGGCGTACAGAACGCGATATGGGCGAGGAGCATTGTAAAATACCCTTTTACCAGGCCGACCGAAGAAAAGAGAAGCATCAGGCCGATGGCGGTCACAATATCCGGATTCAGGATAGGGATATTGTTGACGTTCAGGATCAGGTCCCGGACGACCTTGCGGGAGCGGGACAGTCCGATGGCCGTGATAGTGCCGAGAAAGGTGGAGATCACCGTGGCCAGGATAGCGATGGTGACCGACACATAGACGGCTTTGCTGATTTCAGCGCTTTGCATCAGCTCCGCGTACCACCGAAGGGAAAATCCGCTGAATTTGGTCAGGGACTTGCTGGAGTTGAAGGAAAAAAACATCGTCACAACGATGGGCAGGTAGAAAAAGAGCAGGCAGAGAGCAACGTAAAACCTGGAAAACAGCTTCATCTTTGGAGAGGAGCCTGGGGCTTTCTTCCTGTCCTTTTCTACAGGGTTCTTTTTCGCTTTGCCGGCAGATCCGCTCAGGATTCCGGTGTGGTTTTTATCTGGTAATCTGTTCTTCATCGGGCGCCTCCTAATCTTCCTGGTTTTCCAGCCGGTCCATCTTCTGCATGAGATGCATGAAAATCAGGATCACTGCTGCCAGGATCAGGGAAATCGCGCTGCCGAAGTTCCAGTCACCTACGGAGATGAACTGAGATTCGATCAGGTTACCAATCAGCATGTACTGTCCGCCTCCCAGAAGCTTGGGGATGACGAAGGAGGAGATGGCGGAAAGAAACACCATCATGATTCCGTTCAGCACGCCGGGCATGGACAGCGGCCAGACAACCTTCCAGAAGGTCTGATACCGGTTTGCGCCCAGATCGTTTGCGGCTTCGATAAAGGACTGATCCATCTTGTTGAGGGAAGTATGGATCGGTATGATCATGAACGGCATGAGATTGCAGATCAGGCCGATCATGACGGAAAAATCGGTATACATCATGTTGACAGGAGCGAGTCCCAGCTTCATCAGAAAGCTGTTGATGATCCCGTTGTCCGACAGAAGGTTCATCCAGGCATAGGTACGCAGAAGCATATTGATCCACATGGGAATGGTTACCAGGAGAATCAGCATGCCCTGGAGGGATTCATGCTGCTTCGAGATAATGTAAGCGAGAGGATATCCCAGGACCAGGCAGAGAAAAGTGGCCAGTATACCCAGGCGGAAGGATTTGATGATGACATTCAGGTAGGTGGCTTCCGCAAAACGGGTAAAATTGCTCAGGGTAAAGGAAAAAGTGAGAACCTCATTTCCGTCCTCGGTGAAGGCGTAAAAGGCGATCAGCAGCAGTGGGATGACGATGATCAGAATCGCCCATACGACATAAGGCCGGATCAACCGGCGGAACTGCTTCATCAGTATGCCCCCATGGGATACATCACATGGATGTCTTCCGGACCGAACTTCAGACCAACCTCACGTCCCACCTCCGCGTAATCGGTGGTCTGAACCTTATAGGTACGTTTATCTGTTTCCACCAGGATTTCATAATGAACGCCTTTAAACGTGATATTGCGGACCGTTCCCTGGATCTTTGCGTCGGAGGGAGAGACAATGTCCAGATCCTCCGGCCTCAGGACGACCTCGATTTTTTCGTTGTCCTCAAATCCCTTATCCACACACTCAAATTCAAAACCGTCAAAACGGACGAGGAAATCCCTGATCATGATGCCTTCAATAATATTGGACTCTCCGATAAAGGAGGCGACGAAACGGTTTTCCGGTTCATTATAGATATCGGTCGGCTTGCCGATCTGCTGGATCTCGCCGTTGTTCATCACGACAACGGTATCCGACATGGAAAGGGCTTCCTCCTGGTCGTGGGTGACGTAAATGAAGGTAATGCCCACTTCTCTCTGTATTTTTTTCAGCTCAAACTGCATCTGCTTTCGGATCCGGGCATCCAGAGCGCCGAGAGGTTCGTCGAGAAGCAATACCTTCGGCTCGTTCACGAGAGCCCTGGCGATAGCCACTCTTTGCTGCTGTCCGCCGGACAGCAGGGTCACATCTCTTTTCTGAAAATTATCCAGGCCGACCATGCTCAGCATTCTTGCCACCTTCGACTCGATGACATGGGGATCGACCTTCTTCAGCTTCAGCCCAAAGGCGATGTTCTCCGCCACATCCAGATGCGGGAACAAAGCGTATTTCTGGAACACCGTGTTGACTTCCCGTTTGTACGGGGGAACCTTGGACATCTCAATCCCGTTAAACAGAACCTGTCCGGAGCTTGGCTCATCAAAACCGGCGATGATGCGAAGCGTCGTTGTCTTGCCGCAGCCGCTTGGCCCCAGCAGGGTCAGGAACTCATTCTCATAGATGTCGAGGTTGATGCCGCGCAGAACCTGCTGGTCATCGAAGTTTTTTGTCAGATCCTTCAGTTCGATCAGTTTGTTCAACTCATAAACCCTCCTTGAACTTCAGACAGGCGTTTTTATGCACACGGGAACAGATCACCGGGAAGTATATTTGTCCGATGCGGTATATACAGAAGCACTTTACGAACAGTTCCGGATATTGTGCATTTCTGTTACGGAATCGCAACGCACTTCCGGTAAACGCCTGGGGATAAAAATGGTACAGACTGATTTTGTACCGCTGTAAAGCGGAAAAACCGTCTCCATTGTACACGATTTTCATGGGGAATGGAAGAGTTATATTTCTGAAAAAGCTCTTGACAGTGACCGTAGGGATGAGTATAATACCACTTGTGTCTGTCGGGTGACCGTATGACATGTGCTGGAATAGCTCAGTCGGTAGAGCACTTCACTCGTAATGAAGGGGTCGAGAGTTCGAGTCTCTTTTCCAGCTCGGGTGAGAGCCTGAAATGCCTTTGGTGTTTCGGGCTCTTTTTTTCAGTTGAAAAGACTCTGAAGCTGTAACGGGATGGAAAAGCTGTTTTGCAAAATGACTGAAAATAAGAATAGAAACAAGGGACGGCTCGCGATGACAGATCAGCGTGAGCCGTCCCTTGTCTGCTTTACGGCAGACAATATTCTCCTGTTCATGCACAGCATGTCTATACCGTGATTATACCGTGTCTATACTTTTTTGTGCGTGACAGAACC
>CACZQU010000423.1 GCA_902783305.1 uncultured Lachnospiraceae bacterium
GTGAACGGGATCGATTATGATGATTTCAACCCGGAGACTGATCCGCGCATCGCGGTGAACTTTAATGCGGTCACCTTCCGCAAGGCAAAACCGGAGAACAAGGTCGCACTGCAGAGAGAGCTTGGGCTGGAAGAGGATCCTAAAGCCATGATGTTTGGCATAGTCTCCCGCCTGACGGATCAGAAGGGATTTGACCTGATTGCCTATATTATGGACGAGCTTTGTCAGGATGCGGTGCAGATCGTCTGCCTGGGCACCGGGGAAGAGCGGTATGAAAACATGTTCCGCCATTTCGAGTGGAAATATCCCAAAAAGGTATCTGCACGGATTTATTACGACGAAGCGTTGGCACAGAGGATCTATGCCAGCTCGGATGCCTTCCTGATGCCGTCATTGTTTGAGCCCTGCGGACTAAGCCAGCTGATGAGTCTGCGTTACGGCACTGTTCCCATCGTCCGTGAAACAGGAGGCCTGAAGGATACGGTCCAGCCCTATAATGAATTTGAGGGAACCGGTACCGGCTTCAGCTTCCGGAACTACAATGCACATGAAATGCTTGGGGTGATCCGTTATGCGGAGAAGGTTTACTATGATACTCCGCGTGAATGGAACCAGATCATCGACAGAGGTATGGCCATGGATTATTCCTGGCACAGCTCCGCTGCCCAGTACGAAGAAATGTATAACTGGCTGATCGGGGAATAAGTGATTTTGCAATCCGGGGCGCTGCGATGCGGCGCCCTGTTTTTTGGCAGCCGAGGCTCTGGTCGGTTCCGTACGCCCTAAGCAATCTGCACAGAATCTTCGGCATTGTTTCGAAGAGTTTTATTGTCGTATATCAGGTACGATTATCCATAATTTCACTGCATGACTTTACAGTTACAAAAAGATTAAGGAGATGAAAATGCTGACAGAAGATAAAAAGAAAGCACTGGATGCCGCTTTGACCAAAATCGAGAAGGACTTTGGCAAAGGCTCGGTCATGAAGCTTGGTGATCAGGCTGCTCACATGCAGGTTGAAACGATCCCTACCGGATCTCTCAGCCTGGATCTTGCATTAGGTGTGGGCGGGATTCCCAAAGGGAGGATTGTCGAAATCTATGGTCCGGAATCGGGCGGAAAAACTACGGTAGCTCTCCATATGGTGGCAGAGGTTCAGAAAAGAGGAGGAATCGCGGGCTTCATTGATGCCGAGCATGCCCTGGATCCGTTGTATGCCCGGAATATTGGCGTAGATATTGACAATCTGTATATTTCCCAGCCGGATAACGGGGAACAGGCGCTGGAGATTACCGAAACCATGGTCCGCTCCGGTGCGGTGGATATTATCATTGTTGATTCTGTTGCCGCCCTCGTTCCGAAGGCGGAGATCGACGGAGATATGGGGGATTCCCATGTCGGACTGCAAGCCAGGCTGATGTCCCAGGCACTGAGGAAGCTGACTGCCGTTGTGTCAAAGACAAACTGCATCGTGGTATTCATCAATCAGCTCCGCGAAAAGGTCGGGGTCATGTTTGGAAACCCGGAAACCACGACCGGAGGCCGCGCTTTAAAATTCTATTCTTCCGTCCGGCTGGAGGTGCGCAAAGGTGAGACGCTGAAATCCGGCGGAGAGATGGTAGGAAACCGTACCAAGATCAAGGTGGTGAAAAACAAAGTGGCCCCGCCCTTCAAGACGGCAGAATTTGATATCATGTTCGGAAAGGGAATCTCTGTTGAGGGCGATATCCTTGATCTTGCGGCAGAATGTGGTGTCATCGGCAAAAGCGGAGCCTGGTATTCTTATGAAGGCAGCAAGATCGGGCAAGGCCGGGAAAATACCAAGATTTACCTGAGGGAAAATCCGGAAATCTGTCAGGAAGTGGAACAGAAGGTCCGGGCGTATTATCACATGATTCCCGGAGAGGAGGGGGCGAAGCCGGCGGAAATTCCTTCCACCCCACAGGCTTCTTCAGATGAACCTGTTCCCACGGATGAAATTCCGGATGATTTTGCGGTCACCCAGGAGGATGAATGACAGTGGAAGGGCTCCGGTTTTCCGACGGAAATGGCAGAACAGATCCTCCGGGTGCCCGCCGGAAGGCCATGCAGATTCTGGAACGCATGGACCGGACGCGGAAGGATCTCGGGACAAGGCTGAAAAGGGCTGGCTATACGGAGGATGAGATCCGGGATGCGGTGGATTATGTATCGTCTTATGGATATCTGGATGATGAAAGATATGCCCGGAACCTGATCCGGAGAAGCATTCAGACGAAGAGCAGACAGAGAATCGTACAGGAGCTGTTTCAGAAGGGGATTGATTCTGAGATCATAGACCAGGCCTGGGAAGAAACCGTGCA
>CACZQU010000424.1 GCA_902783305.1 uncultured Lachnospiraceae bacterium
AATCCTATGCTTCAGAAATAATTATAGGCATTATTTTTCAGTTTTGTCAACCTTAATGTTTCTGCCATCCAGGCACTTCTTTTTACTGTTACTGTTCCACCCCAGGGATGGTGATGCCGCAAAGCTCATCGCCTTCCCTGACATAAAGAGGCAAACTGAAGTAATCGTATCTGCCTTCATGCCATCTCCCGCCCTGAGCCGGTTCCTTTGTCAGCAGATGGATCCATTTCCCCTCGGGAAGATAAAATTTCTGGACACCGTCTTCTGAAAAGACCGGGCTGACCAGCAGTCTGTCGCCGAGCATATACTGCTGTTCCAGATACGCGCAGTTCGGATCCCCGGGGAAAACCATGTGCATTGGCCGAAGCACCGGAATCCCGGTATCACAGGCTTCCTGGGACAGCTCCCAGATATACGGCATCAGGGATTCCTTCAGCTTTGTAAAGAAACGCAGTACGTCACAGGCTTCTTCATCATAATTCCAGGGAACCCGGTAGGAGGAGGATCCGTGAAGACGGCTGTGGGAGGACAAAAGGCCGAATGCTACCCACCTCTTGTACAGGTCTGCTGATCCGTCATCCTCGAAGCCTCCGATATCATGACTCCAGAAGCCAAAACCGCTGTCCATCAGGGAAAGCCCGCCTCTGAGAGTCTCCGCCATGGAAATATACTGGCTGGTGGAATCCCCTCCCCAGTGAACCGGAAACTGCTGCCCGCCTGCCGTCGCGCTTCGGGCAAAGAGAACTGCCTCTCCCTCTCCCTTCTCCTGCTTCAGGACTTCATAAACAGCTTTGTTATACAAAAGGGTATAATAATTATGCATTTTCACGGGATCCGCACCATCATACCAGGATACATCGACAGGAATCCTCTCGCCGAAATCCGTCTTGAACGCATCGACGCCCATCTGCAGCAATGACCTGAGCTTGCTCTGATACCAGCTGCAGGCATCAGGATTGGTGAAGTCGACCAGTCCCATACCGGCCTGCCACAGATCCCACTGCCATACCTTTCCATCCGGCTTTTTCACCAGATATCCATGCTCCATACCCTCTCTGAAAAGGACCGACTTCTGGGCGATGTAAGGATTGATCCAGACACAGACCTTAAGACCCTTCTCATGCAGTCTTTGCAGCATGCCTTCCGGATCCGGGAACATCTCTTTGTCCCAGATAAAGCTGCACCATTCGAAGCCCTTCATCCAGAAGCAGTCAAAATGAAATACCTGAAGCGGAATCTTTCTTTCCGCGAATCCGTCGATAAAATGGTTGACCGTCGATTCATCGTAGTCCGTCGTAAAGGAAGTCGTCAGCCACAGCCCGAAGGACCACCTGGGCGGAAGGGCAGGGCGCCCGGTCATCGCTGTGTATTTCTGTATGATTTCTTTCGGGGATGGTCCGTAAATGAGAAAGAATTCCATCTCCTCATCCTCCACAGAGAACTGGACGGTTTCCACTTTTTCACTTCCCACCTCCAGACTGACCTTTCCCGGATGATTGATAAACACACCATAGCCTCCGGTGGTATAATAAAACGGAATGTTTTTATAGGAGATTTCACTGGCCGTTCCGCCGTCTTCATTCCAGATATCAATACTCTGTCCGTTTTTTACCATCGGCGTAAACCGTTCCCCAAGTCCGTAAACCAGCTCCCCAACACTAAGATTAAGGCCGCACACAATATAGTTTTCCCCCGTATCCTTATGCATCATCCCCATAGTCTTCGGGGCAATGCGGGTGAGGAGTTTCCCCTCCCCCAGAAAACGGATTTCCGGGGATCCCTCTTCAAAGATCATGGACACAGGACCCGAAGAGAGTGCCCAGCTTCCCGGTGTATGATCTGCTTGGCGTCCGGAACGGATCTCCGGCTTTTTGCCAGTGCAGCACTGCAGCGCAAAGGCAGGCTTCCCGGAACACGAGCCAAGGTGATTGTACATATGGATTCCCAGAACACCTTCCATCGGAGCCGTCACGGCAAACGTCATCTGTCCCATATTCAGGGTATCTCCCCTTCCGCGGATTTTTCCGTAAGGGGCATAGATCTTTACGCTGTCCTCTTCTTCCTCGACACAGTAAATGTCACGGACATAGTCTGCGGTAAAATCATCTTTCACCATCCAAAATCCATTTGTAAATTTCATTTCTTCCTGTTTCCTCCTTAAACATTATACGCCGGCTGATATCCGGCTCAACGCATCTCCCTGAACCCCAACAGGTGAAGGAGGGAGCAAAAACTCAGAATTGAAGCGTTTATCCTGATCCGGTCTTAGATGATAACAGGCCGGATACGATCATCATTCCGGTGCGGTTTTTCCCGCAAGATAACTGACAAACTGCTGAGCGGTCCTTCCGGAAAAACCGCCATGGGACAGCTCCCAGGCATTGGCCTGGCGCAGCAGCTCCTCGTGTTCGAGCCGGATCTGGGGATATCGTCTGGCCAGCCCTTCCACGATCTGGTTAAACTCCGTCTTATTTGGTTTAAAATATCCGATCTGGATGCCAAAACGGTTGGCCAGAGACAGCTTCTCCTGAATCGTGTCATTTTGATGGATGTCTTCGTCATCAAGACCTTTTTTGTCTTTCCAGGTCTCCCTCACCAGATGGCGCCGGTTCGACGTGGCATAAATCAGTACATTCTCCGGTTTCGGCTCCAGTCCGCCTTCAATGATTGCCTTGAGATATTTATATTCGGTCTCTGATTCCTCAAAGGAAAGATCATCCATAAAAATGATGAACCGGTAATTCCGGTTTGCAATCAGGGAAATAATCTTCGACAGGTACTGGAACTGATGCCTGTACACTTCGATCATTCTCAGTCCTTCCCCATAATACTGATTCAGGATAGCCTTGATGCTTGTGGATTTTCCTGTTCCGGCTTCCCCATACAGAAGAACATTGTTTGCCTCCCTCCTGTGGACAAACGCCTCTGTGTTCTCGATCAGCTTCTGCTTCTCCTTTTCATAGCCGATCAGGTCGTCAAGGGTCACATCCAGCGTATTTGTCACCGGAATCAGAAGCTGGAGATCAGGGTTCTCCGAAATCCGGAATGCTTTGTTCAGTCCCAGCATTCCCACTCCGTACTGGTAATAGAAATCAGTCACCACCCGGTAAAGCTCATCCTCGCTTTGGGCCTGTCCAAATGCCTTGCTCAGCGAAAGAACCTTCTCGCTGACGCTTCGGTTGTAGACACGCTCCTCTTTTACCACAGCCTGATAATCCGAGATAATACTGAAGTAATTGATATCCAGAGCCTTCTCCAGTGGAGAAAAATCATAATCAAAGAGCTTTTTGAATATGACAAGATCCTGTCTGGCAAAAAGGTTGACGGAACCTGCATTGGCTCCGGTCTTCTCCGATACCAGCGTAAACGGTGTCTGTGTCATCGCGAGAAGATAAGCCAGATAGCAATGCCAGAGATTGTGATTGAAGCCATAAGTTGTCGCCAGATCCAGCAGGCTGTGGATCTGATCCAGGATCCGGCCCACCATCTCCTCACGCTGAAAATGGCCTTCCTCGAAATCCCTGCAGATTGTTGAAAAGGCGGATAAAATATCATCCTCTCCTGCGTTCCGGTAAATAATAAGCCTGGAAGTCAAACGGTACATCGGAAGCCTCCTTTATAAATCTTTTCGCACAAGTCAAGTTTATTATTGACAAAGCAGCAGCAGCATGGTAAACTATCACTTTGTGAGAAGCAAAATATTTCATGCGATAGTGGCGTAGTTGGTAACGCGCGACCTTGCCAAGGTCGAGACCGCGGGTTCGAGCCCCGTCTATCGCTTGTTTGAACAG
>CACZQU010000425.1 GCA_902783305.1 uncultured Lachnospiraceae bacterium
GATACGGTAAAACGATGATATCTTCCGGCATTTCGTATGTCATAAAGTCGAGCCTTGTGTCTATGAGCCGCCAGTTCTTTCTCTTCTCGAAGACAGCCTTCTCCGCTTCCTGAATCTTCACCCATCCGTATTGGTTCCCGACCATTTTCGGACTGTATGAGATGTGTGCAGCAGGCGGCGGCGATTCCAAGCTGTACCGGCTCCTTCTTCCCTTCGACCCACACGAGATGGTCAGGGGTTGCCGTAAGTCCTTCATATGTGATCACTTCTCCTTCCCCTTTAAAAACTACTCCTTCATGTTCCTCCCAGTGTTCTCCATCCCATACCCGGTCATCTATACTGTAACCGAAGAGTAGAATCTCAAAGTCAGGGCTCTCAGAATACCGATATACACCGCTCTTCTGCAGATTGACCGACGAGAACGACTCTATGTCCACATGCAGATCTTTCATATTCATCCTCCAATGAAAAAAGAGGCGGCAGAGGGAATAATCCATGCCGCCCCGGTAATACTTATTCGGTTATCTTTTCAGCTTCTTCCGCCTTCTTGCGCTTCTTCTCCTTATGTGCATCCCAAGCGTATTTGATCAGGAAAGCACCATTTCCGATGACGTAACCGGTCACGGCTCCAAAGCAGGCCGAGAGCATAGTATTCTGCATCGCTGTCATAACCTATACCCTCCTTATGCCAGGAACTCTTCGTCGTCCAGGGTGGCGAAATCATCCGCAGCATTCGACCTGCCGCCGAGGGGATCACCGTCGCGTACCTTCTGGATGTTCCCGAGTCCGCATGCGATCACTGTCAGTATGAACCCCTTTACCTCACCCGCTGTGGAAAACATGGCAAAACTGTTCGATCTGGAGGATGACGAAAATGGAAAATAACAACCATAAAAGAATACCACTTATTGATCATTGTCCCGATGTGAGGAATGAAGAATGGTACGGGGCGTACAACCGTATCATAGGACTTGATCCCACGATACCCCTGTCCTGTTCAGTTTCTGTTTTTTGCCATCTTCATGAATAATATGATCTGCAGAATTTCAGGAAATCTCTCATCCCTTTATTCTGATACTTGCCTTTCTTCCAGACAAGACCGATATGGGTCAGGATATCAACACTCAATGGAATACCGACCAGTTCCGGGAACATCGGCAGCATTTTCTGGTAAAAGAAGCATCCGCATGATCCCTGACGGATAAAATTCAGAATGGTCACAATCTGGCTGCAATGCATGACAATCTTTGGAGAAATCCCTAAGGCGGCAAAACGTGAAATCAGGATCTGATTGTGAACGGAGTCCCGATTCAGCAGAATTACAGGCTGTTGATGAAGGTCTTTCAAATCCAGAATATCCTTTCCGGCCATCGGGTGATCTTTGCTGACGCAAAATACCAATGGATCTTCCATCAGCACCATCGTCCCATATTTATCGACATCAGGCAGTTCGAGATTGGCAAGACCAATATCCAGTATTTCATCCTGAACCAGCTGACAGGCACGGATTGAGCCATATTCATGCAGCTCCAGCCAGACTTCCGGGTGGTCGACACGAAAGGAATCCAGCATTTCCGGGAAAAAAATAGTGCTGAGAAGCGGAGGAATGCCAAGACGCACATGGCTCCGTATGCTGCTTTTTCCCACATATTCCATTTTCAGCTCTTCGCAGTCGGATAAGATCTGCGTTGCTTTCAGATAAAATCCTTCTCCTTCTTCTGTCAGAACAAGCCTGTTGCCGGAATGGTGGAATAAATTCACACAGATCTCTCTTTCCAGCTCTTTGATGGCAATGGAAATGGCCGGCTGTGTAACCATAAGATTGTCTGCCGCCTTTGTCATGCTATGAAACCTTGCAGCTGTACAGAAGTATAAAAGCTGGTTGAGAGTCATTTTCTCTTCTTCCTCCCCTGAAAGCACTTGTCAGATTCACGAGTTGCCGATATCCATTAAAGCGCCATGCTTTGTTCCCGGGTATAAAAAATGCACAAATACATAAATAATTTTTATAGAGACAGTAATATCATTAAATTGAGTTTCTGTCAAGCCTGAGGTAAAATGATTTCATCAGGTAACAGACCTAATGCAATCGGCCGTTGCAAAGCAGTCATGTGAGAATTATGATTCAGGAGGAAAATTTCATGTCGCCAACAACCATTACTCTCCTTTTTCTTGTCTTTGCAATTATCAGTTTTGTGCTGGAAAAAATACCCCTTGGTCTGACAGCTACGATCGTTGCCCTTGGGCTGAATCTGACAGGAGTTCTGGAAACCTCTGAGACATTTGCCGGATATATCAACAGCAATGTTATCCTGTGCGTCGGAATGTTCGTTGTCGGCCAGGCACTTTTTGAAACCGGTATGGCGAACAAAATCGGCGGAGTCGTTACAAAATTTGCGAAAAGTGAACGTATGCTCATCGTTGCGATTATGGTAATTGTCGGAATCATGAGCGGCTTTCTTTCCAACACCGGAACTGCCGCGGTTCTGATTCCGGTCGTATGCGGGATTGCGGATGAATCAGGATATTCCCGGGGACGTCTCCTGATGCCGCTGGTTTTTGCGGCAGCACTTGGAGGAAATCTTTCCATCATCGGTGCACCTGGAAACCTGATGGGGGTAAATGCACTTCAGGAAATGGGAGAGCCGACAAGCTTTTTCATGTACGCTCCGGTAGGAATCCCCATGCTTCTGCTCGGAATACTTTTCTATGCAACCATCGGATTCGGACTTCTTCCTCATGGCAACAAGGATTCCATGACTCAGGTGGAGAAGCAGAAAAGCTTTGATGATATCCCTTCCTGGAAACAGACAATGTCTCTCGTCGTATTGGTTATTGTCATCCTCGCCATGATTTTTGAAAAGCAGATTGGGATCAAGCTTCAGGTAACCGCCTGCATCGGTGCCTGTGTACTGGTTCTGACAGGAGTCATTCCCGAAAAAGAGGCATTGAAATCGATTGACCTGAAAGTGGTCCTCCTCTTCGGCGGATCCCTCGCCCTGGCAGCTGCTCTGGAGAAAACAGGAGCAGGCGCGCTGATCGCTGATACTATAGTGGGAGCCCTCGGAAAAGAACCAAACCCCAGAGTTCTGCTGCTTGTGATTTTCCTCGTCGGCTGTGCACTGACAAACTTCATGTCCAACACAGCAACTACTGCACTTATGGTCCCGATTGCCACCTCCCTCGCCAACAGCCTTGGCGCAGATCCCAGGTCCATGATCATCGCGACGGTCATTGCCTGCTCCTGTGCCTATGCAACACCGATTGGCATGCCGGCGAATACAATGGTAGTCGGACTCGGCGGATTTAAATTCAACGATTATGTAAAATCCGGTCTGCCGATGATCCTGATCGCGTTTGCCGTCTGTATGGTTTTACTGCCGATCCTGTTCCCTTTCTACCCGTAAGTAAACAAAAGAAACCTGTTCCGTCAAGGATCAAAAGCACATAAACAGCATTTTATGGAGGATAACATGACACACGAAGAACAAGTAAAAAGAATGACAGAGATGATGGCCAGATTTGTCGGCCACACCGGTAAAAAGCTTCCGGATGATGTAATCGCCAAACTGGAGGAGCTTAGGAGCAAAGAAGACAGCCCGATGGCAACCGTCATCTACGATACCATGTTCCGCAATCAGGAGCTGGCCGTGAAGCTTGACAGGCCGTCCTGCCAGGACACCGGCGTCCTGCAGTTCTGGGTAAAATGCGGAACCCGTTTCCCGCTGATTGATGACCTGGAAGCCCTTCTGAAAGA
>CACZQU010000426.1 GCA_902783305.1 uncultured Lachnospiraceae bacterium
CCTCCTCAAGGCTTGGTCTGCTGCGACTGGGACAGTCCTCCTTCCGCGATATCTACAGCACAGTCGGAATAGAAAGCAAGGTCGTCAATGCGGTGACCCGTTGGGGGGATGACCTGTATATCGGTACAGACAAGGGGCTGGATGTTGTGGATGCTTCCTGCCGCAACCGGATTACGAATGATCTCACAGAAATGCTGAAAGGAATCCGGATCCGCTGCATCCGGGTGGATTCCGTAAACCATCTTTGGATCTGCACCTACAAAATCGGGTTAATCGAAGTGCAGCCGGACGGAACCGTTTTTCTTTATGACCCGGAGGGAGAGATCTTTGGAAACCGTACCCGGGTCGTGCTTGAGCTTGGGGACGGCACGATTATTGCTTCGGGAGACACAGGACTGGCTTATATCAGGGATCATGAGGTGATCCGGACGATCCGGTACAGTGAGGCTGGCATCGACTCCGTTATCCTGACCCTTACCGAGATGAATGACGGAAGGATCCTTGCCGGGACAGACGGAGACGGAATCGCCGTGATCGAAGACGGAAACGTAAAAAGAATCCTTTCGAGACTGGATGGGCTGAGCTCCGGAGTGATTCTGCGAACGGCGAAGGATCCGCGTGCAGACGGAGCGTTTGTCGTGACCAGCAATGGAATGTGTTATCTGAACAAAGACGAGGAAGTATTTCCCCTGGAGAATTTCCCGTATTTTAATAATTTCGACGTCTGGTTTGACAGAAACGGCAAAATGTTTGTGATGAGCAGCGCCGGGATTTTTGTTCTGGACCGGCAGGAGCTTCTGTCAGGAAAAAATCCGCTGGGCTATGAGCTCCTGGATTCCCGGTATGGTCTGTACAGTTCTCTTACAGCAAATTCGTGGAACTTCAGTGATAAGGATGGTCTGCTTTTTCTTCCCTGTGATACAGGGGTCTTTATCAGCGATACGGAAAAATACCACAGGGGAACCAGAACCTTCCGGATGACGGTTTCTTCCGTCAGACTGGACAAGACTTTTCACCACATCAACCGGAACAAGACTCTGGGGATCGGCCGGGGAGTCAACCGGGTGGAGCTGTACCCGGAAATCATCAATTATACGATAGAAGATCCGAACGTCGGCTATTATCTGGAGGGCTTTGAGACGGAATGGACGATTGTGCCGCAAAGAACACTGAAAACCATCGTCTACACAAACCTGCCCGCAGGAGAATACCGTTTCCATCTGGCTGTGTTCGACAACAATAAAGAGAATACCCTTGAATCCATGAGCTACAGCTTTGTCAAGGAAAAAGAAATCTATGATAACCGGTGGTTTTCCTTTTATATGCTTCTGGTGGCAGCCCTGGTTGTTTCCTGGTTTACCATGTTTATCGCGAGACTGAATATGCTGAAAACACTGGACGTACAGCGCAAGGAGCTGGAGCTTGCCCGTATGCAGGTCGAGATGGGAAATGATACGGTTGTCGCTATTGCAAAGGCTGTGGACGCAAAGGATGAAAATACCAGTCAGCATTCTTACCGCGTATCGGAGTACGCGGTTAAGATTGCCAGGGAAATGGGCTTTGATGAGGAAGAAAGGGAAAACCTTCGCAGAGCAGCACAGATGCATGACATCGGTAAAATCGGCATCCCTGACAGGATCCTGAAAAAACCGGGCCGTCTGACAGACGATGAGTATGCCACGATGAAATCTCATGTTACCCGGGGTGCGGATATCCTGAAGGATTTCACCACGATCAAGCATGTGGTGGAAGGGGCGAGATATCATCATGAGCGGTATGACGGGAAAGGATATCCGGAAGGGCTGAAGGAGGAAGAGATTCCTTTGTATGGACGGATTATCGGAGTAGCGGATGCTTTTGACGCTATGACGGCGAACCGGGTCTACCGGAAACAGATGGATTTCGGTTACGTGCTTGGTGAGATGGAGAGAGGAAGAGGCACACAGTTTGACCCGGAAATCGTCGATATCCTGCTGAAGCTGATCCGGGAAGGCGTGATCAATCTGGAAGAGCTGTATCCGGAAATCAAAGAAGCCGCGAAGGAGGAACAGGCATGAAAAAAGCCATCATAACGACATTCCTGACTTCGGCAGTGATGCTGCTCATATCTGGCGGGTTTCATTCGCTGTACAACCGGTCCCCGCTGCTTCGGTCGATGAAAGTGGGATTTGTATACGAGAATGATGAGAGTACTTCCTATACCTACAATTTTGTTCTGGCCCAGGAAGAGCTGGAGGAAAAATACGGGGATCGGGTCAAGGTGATGGTAAGGAACAATGTCGCTGAGGATCAGGCGGAAGAGCCTTTGCGCGAGATGGCTCAGAGCGGATGCAGGCTTGTGTTCATCAACAGCTACAGCAGACAGGTGAAAGAAATTGCCCGGGAATATCCCCAGGTTCAGTTCTGCCAGGTCTCCTATACTGACAACAGCCAGGAGGATCTGCCGGCCAATTACCATACCTTTAAAGGGGAGGCTTATCAGGGCAGGTATATCAGCGGGATGATCGCCGGACTGAAGCTGGAGGAAATGATCCACAATCAGGTGATCACGGAGGAAGAAGCATTAGCCGGCTTTATCGCTGCGTACCCGACTACGGAAGTGATTTCAGGATTCACGGCGTTCCTTCTCGGGATCCGCTCCGTTATTCCCCAGGCAAGGATGGAAGTGATCTATACTCATACCTGGAGCAATTACTCGCTGGAGAAGGAAGCCACGCAAAAGCTGATTCAGGATGGCTGCCTGATGATTTCCCAGCATACGGATACCATTGCACCTGCTGTGGCCTGTGAAGAATACGACGGAACGCCGGCTGTGTATCACATCGGTTACAACCAGAGTATGCTTGATTTTGCACCTACGGCAGCCCTTGTCAGTACCCGGATCAACTGGACGGTGTATGTTCTGGCAGCGGCAAAGGCTGTTTTTGAAGGGACAAGCATAGAGAAAGAGAGCGGCGGAATTATTCATGGCCAGAATGACGTGAGCGGAGGAATTGACAGAGGCTGGGTGGAAATCATGGATCTGAACCAGTATCTGCTTCCGGAAAAAACAACACAGGAAATCGCAAAAGCTGTAGAAATGCTCAGGAAGGGTGAAATTACCGTGTTTAAAGGGGATTATATCGGGGTGAATCCGGAGGATCCTTCGGATACCTACGATCTGAGAGCCGGCTACGAGGAGAACAGAAATTCTTCTTCACCTACCTTTCATTATCTGCTGCAGGATGTGATCAAGGTCGTGGACAGCACGACCGGTTACAATTCATGACTGCCGCGGCATAGCTCAGTGTGACTGCATATACCGAGGCTTATCGTGGCAACCGGCAGTCAGTTTCGTCCGCAACTATAGAATCTGTACAGCTGTCAAGAAAGGAGTTTTTTATGACGTTGCTGATGCCGCTGGTTATCATTCTTGTCATTTATATTGGAGCTGCCGTTCTGCCCGCTGCCATGCTCCTGCATTATGTTTACAGAAAAGACAAGATCGAAAGGGAATCCCCGGGACTTCTTCGAAGCCTTCTGCTGCAGGGAGTTCTGGCCGCGCTGCTGTCTGTCCTGGGAGAGGGCATAGGGGCAAGGCTTCTTTCCCTGACCAGGATTTCTCCTTACAGCTCTGTTTATTATATCGTGATGGCCTTCCTTGTGATTGCGGTTGTAGAGGAGGGCGCAAAGTTCCTTTTATTGTATCGGCGTACCTGGCGGGAAAAGGAATTTGATTATACCTTTGACGCAATTGTCTATTCGGTTTTTATTTCCCTGGGTTTTGCCGCCTTTGAAAATATCCAGTATGTTTTCGGATATGGTTTGTCGGTTGCTTTACCACGGGCATTTCTTTCCATACCTGGCCATATGGCTTTTGCGGTGGTATTCGGGTGCTTTTACGGAAAGGCAAAACGGGCGTCGCTTCATGGAGATGAAGAAGGCTGCAGAGCCAATCTGCTGAGGGGATATCTGGCTTCTGTACTGCTGCACGGATTTTATGATTCCTGTGCCATGATCGGAACCGGATTGTCCACTTTGCTTTTTATGGTGTTCATTATCTGGATGTATGCGACGATGTTCAATCTGGTCAGAAAAGCATCCTCGAATGACCGTCCGCTGTGGGGATAAGCTGCCGGGCACTGGAACAGGTAAATTGTTCGATCCGTTGATACGGCATGCTCCAGGACGTGCAGGGCGAAAGGACAGGCGGACGTTCGTATGGGGCTGTTGAAAAATTGAATTATCTGGCGTTTCGGAGAGGAGGGATGATATGCCGATCGCAAAAAGAAAAAAAACACAGGACGTCATGAGACCGTCGGAGATTATTGCCAGTGAAATGGATGAGACCAGGGAGAGCATCAGCAGCCTGAATGAGGAAATCAAGCAGGCCAAGGCTCATCTGAAGGAGCTGGAGAGGGACTTCAAGGCGGCCAGGGAACGGGAGGAGGCGGAGGCTCAGGAAATGGAGCTGATGACCATCGCCGCATTAATTCAGAAAAGCGGGTTTACAATAGAACAGGTGAAGCAGAAGCTGGAGCTGTGAATTATCTGTGAATTGCAGAGCATAATCCTTGTTTTTTTTCAGAGTAGGAGTATATTTGAAAAAAAGAAAGGAGAAAAGCAAGTGGATTTTAATCGTTTCAGAAACAATAAACCGGAACGTCCGTTGTATTCCTATTACATCCTGGTTGCCGCCGTGATTCTGCTTTTGAATTTTCTGGTTCTTCCGGCGATCAATGAGCGGAGTGTCGTGACCACCACCTATACGGATTTTCTTTCCAGTGTGGATCACGGGGATGTGGAAAAGGCAGAAGTCCAGGACAGCTATATCTATTATCATCTTGAGGATCAGAAGGACTCCGTTATTTACCGCACGGTGCGGATGGAGGATCCTGATCTGGTCAGCCGCCTTTACGAGGCCGGAGTCAGCCTGGAGGCGACGGCGCCTAAACGTCAGTCGATTCTCCTTGGTCTGCTGGCGGGATATGTCATCCCCATCATTATTTTTATCTTTCTCGGGCGCTGGCTGAGTAAGCGGATGATGGAATCCATGGGTGGAACCGGCGGATTTATGTCCTTTGGAAAGAGTAATGCAAAGGTTTATGTCAAATCCTCCACAGGAATCAAATTTTCGGATGTTGCCGGAGAGGATGAAGCCAAAGAGCTTCTGACGGAGATTGTCGACTATCTCCATAATCCCTCAAAATATACCCAGATCGGAGCATCCATGCCAAAGGGAGCGCTCCTGGTAGGACCTCCCGGTACAGGGAAGACACTGCTGGCAAAGGCTGTGGCAGGAGAGGCGGAGGTTCCGTTTTTTTCCATCTCCGGTTCGGAGTTCGTCGAGATGTTTGTCGGTATGGGTGCCGCAAAGGTCAGGGATCTTTTTAAGCAGGCCAATGAAAAGGCACCCTGTATCGTGTTCATCGATGAAATTGATACCGTCGGAAAGAAAAGGGATGGTTCCGGGATTGCCGGAAACGATGAGAGAGAGCAGACATTAAATCAGCTTCTGGCGGAAATGGATGGCTTTGACGGTTCCAAGGGTGTTGTGATTCTCGCGGCGACCAACCGTCCGGATTCCCTGGATCCCGCGCTGCTTCGCCCTGGCCGGTTTGACAGGAGGATTCCTGTGGAGCTTCCCGATCTGAAAGGCCGGGAGGAGATTCTGAGGGTTCATGCAAAAAAAATCAAGGTGGCGGATAATGTCCATTTTGACGAGATCGCAAAGGCTGCGGCAGGCGCATCCGGCGCTGAGCTGGCGAATATTGTGAATGAAGCGGCGCTGCGTGCGGTGAGGGACGGCAGAAAATTTGCCAGCCAGGCGGATTTTGAGGAGAGTATCGAGGTTGTCATTGCCGGCTACCAGAAAAAGAGCCGTGTGCTTTCGAGCAAGGAAAAGCTCATTGTGGCTTATCACGAGATCGGTCATGCGCTTGTAGCGGCAAGGCAGACAGAGTCGGCCCCCGTTCACAAGATTACGATCATCCCGCGTACCTCCGGAGCTCTTGGCTATACCATGCAGGTGGATGAACAGGAACACTACCTGATGACAAAGGAGGAGCTGGAGAACAAGATCGCGACGCTGACCGGAGGGAGAGCGGCGGAGGAGCTGATTTTCCACAGTATCACAACGGGCGCGGCCAATGATATCGAGCAGGCGACCAGACTGGCAAGAGCGATGATCAGCCGTTACGGCATGAGCGACGAGTTTGACATGGTTGCGATGGAAAATCTCAGCAACCAGTATCTGGGAGGAGACGCGAGCCTGACGTGTTCCTTTGAAACGCAGACAATCCTGGACAAAAAGGTGGTTGAACTGGTCCGCAGCCAGCATGAGAAGGCTTCCGGGATTCTTCAGGAAAGCCTGCCAAAGCTCCATGAGCTGGCAAAATATCTGTACGAGCATGAGACGATCACGGGAGAGGAATTTATGGCGATTCTGAATGAACCGGTTCCTCATATCGACGCAAGTGTATGACGCTGACGGGGATTGATGACCAGTGACTCCCGATTTCGGGATGCGTGGAACGATTGCGGTGATGCCTTTCGCCTCCGCGCTGCTGCCAGGGAGGAAAACTGAACAAGCCGGTCAGGTCTGTATCTGGAGGCGGCTTTCCTCCGGTTTTTAAGAAAGTTACATTTCACGGTTTTACCTTCTTCCAAGCGTAGCGCTCTTTATGGGTAAACCGTGAATATAACCTTAAGAAACCGGAGGGGAGCCGCCTCTCTTTTTCGGCTTGTTTTGTCGGACAATCTATGGTAACGTAAATATTGTTACGATTCAGCCGTCCCTGAAAATGCGCTTATCTGAACGTCATGCTCG
>CACZQU010000427.1 GCA_902783305.1 uncultured Lachnospiraceae bacterium
CGGGCGGAGTATGTGGCCGTGACGGATGAAGAGGCGGTGAACGCCTTTGAATATCTTTCCAGGACAGAAGGAATCATTCCGGCCATAGAATCGGCGCATGCTGTTGCCCATGCCATGAAAATCGCCCCGGAAATGGACAAAGATCAGATCATCGTTATCACGATATCCGGAAGAGGCGATAAAGACTGTGCTGCGATCGCACGATACAGAGGGGAGGATATCCATGAGTAATATCAGAAGGGCATTTGAAAACGGGAAAGCGTTTATTCCGTTTATTACCTGCGGAGATCCGGATCTGGAGACGACCATGGCGGCGGTAAAGGAAATGGCGGAAAACGGAGCGGACATGATAGAGCTGGGAATTCCCTTCTCCGATCCGACGGCGGAAGGCCCTGTGATTCAGAGCGCAAACGTCAGGGCGCTGAGCGGCGGCGTCAGGACAGACCAGATTTTTGCTATGGTGAAAACCCTCCGTCAGGATCTCACCATCCCCCTGGTTTTTATGACCTATGCCAACGTTGTGTTTTCTTATGGAGCGGAGAAATTCATTGCTGCCTGCCGGGAGATCGGAATCGACGGACTGATTCTGCCGGATATTCCCTATGAGGAGAAAGAAGAATTTCTGCCGGTATGCCGGAAGTATGGGGTAAGTCTGATCTCCATGATTGCGCCGACATCCAAAGACCGCATTTCCATGATTGCAAAGGAAGCGGAAGGCTTCCTCTATATCGTATCCAGCCTGGGCGTGACAGGGACGAGAACAGAAATCACAACCGATCTGGCATCGATTGTCAGAGTGGTCAGGGAAAATACAACGGTTCCCTGTGCCGTGGGATTTGGGATCTCCACCCCTGAGCAGGCAAGGAAGATGGCGGATCTGTCAGACGGGGTTATTGTGGGATCGGCCATTGTCAAGCTGCTTGAGCAATATGGGACAGACGCGCCGCAGCGGATCGGGGAATATGTGAAGACCATGAAGCAGGCGGTCAGGGAGTAAAGCTTACGGTCTCATGGAAAAAGTCCGCAGATGGCCAGGTGGCAGAAAGAGCCCTGCCTGGCCGCATTCCACTGGCTGCTCAGATATTGGAAAGCAGGAAAGCAGAGAACAGACATAGAAAATCCCACGATTTCCTTTGAAGACGGGAATCGTGGGATTTTTATGTATGGAAAGTGTGGAGGGGATAAAATGCAATGTCTTTTTTCCACCCTTATATATTACTGCATAAGGGTAACCCATCTTCCATGCCACACCCCGTTTCTCAAAATAGTTACCTGCGGACGAATAAGGCACCTGTACGGTTCTGTGAGGGGACAGGGGAAGTCATTCCCCTGACATAATCGGGCAGTTGAAAGAGAACCATGTTTTGGGTATACTGAAGCTTGTGAGAAGACGATAGTTCGTGCCACAAATGATATTTTGTGCTGAGAGGAGGGCTTGCAACCATGGCTGTCAGAATCGGAGTCGGAGGAGAATTTTTTGACAGGCTGAGAGAAAATAAATGTTATTATGTGGATAAAACAGAACTGTTGTACGAACTGGTCCATGAAACGGATAATGCAGTCACCTTGTTCACCCGTCCGCGGCGGTTTGGGAAAACGCTGACCATGAGCATGATGGAGAGCTTTTTTGACATCACAAGGGATAGCAGGGATGTTTTTGCCGGGCTTGACATCATGAAGCATGAGGAATTCTGTGCGGAATGGATGAACAAATATCCGGTATTATCTGTGAGCTTTAAGGATGTAGAGGGACTGACATTTGAGAGCGCCTATGAGATGCTTGCCGTCACATTATCAGGGTTATGCAAAAAGCATCTGAACCTCAGGGAAAGCGAAAAGGTGTCAGAGGAAGACAGAATTGCTTTCAACAGACTTGCGGGAAGAACTGCAAACTCAGGGGAGATAAAGGAATCTCTTGTGACCATCATGCGGATGATGACGGCTGTATACGGGAAATCTGTGATCCTGCTGATCGATGAGTACGACGTCCCCCTGGCCAAAGCTAATGAGGAAAAAGACGGAGGTGAATGCTATTATCCACAGATGCTGGAGGTAATCCGGGGAATCCTGAGCACATCGTTAAAGTCCAACGATTACCTGAAATTCGGCGTGGTCACCGGGTGTCTTAGAATTGCGAAAGAAAGCATCTTTACAGGAGTGAACAACTTTACGTCCTGTTCCGTGCTGAATGACCGGTTCAGCCAGTATTTTGGATTCACCCAGGAGGAACTGGAAAGGTTGCTGGAAGAGGCGGATCTGGAGGAGAAAGCAGCAATTTTCAGGGAATGGTATGATGGATATGTTTTTGGAGGGAATTCGTTATATTGTCCCTGGGATGTGATGAACTATATCGCTGACCTGTCTTATCGTAAAACCGCCAGACCCAAAAACTACTGGAAAAACACGAGCAGTAATGCGGTTATCCGTATTTTTATGGAAAGGACAGAGTTTCCGGTAAAAAAGAAATTTGAGACCTTAATGAACGGGGGCTGCATCGTCCAGACCATTTCCGACGCGCTGACTTATGATACATTGCGCGAAACAGAGGATAATCTCTGGAGCGTTCTCCTAATGACAGGATACCTTACGAAAGCAGATCCGGAAGAAGAGGGAGATACGGTTTCCCTGAAAATTCCAAACCGGGAAATCGCCAGCATCTTCCAGGATACGGTTGTAAGATTTTTCTCCGATCATGTCAATGCCGATGAGCAGAAAGCCATGATGGAATCTCTGTGGGCAGGAGACGAGAAGGCCGCTTCCGAAGCTATCTCAAAGCTGCTTTGGAAGACGATCAGCTACATGGATTACCATGAGGACTATTACCATGCATTTCTGGCTGGAATTTTTGTTGGCCGAGGTTACGAAGTCGAGAGCAGCAAAGAACGCGGACTCGGCAGGCCGGACATAAAGCTTACCGATGACGCAAACCGGCGTGTTTTGCTTATTGAAGCAAAGAAATCAGAAAGTAAAGGACAGATGGAAAAGGATTGCCGTAAAGCCCTGCAGCAGATCATAGATCAGGAATATGCGAAGAACCTGGAGGATTATACGGTGATTTGTTATGGGATTGCATTTTTCCGGAAGAGTGCCCTCGTGAAAAAGCTGTAACATTTTCGACCTGTGTGGTGACCGTAAGTGTGCGATGTCATGACTGGATTTATCCAGGCATAGCATCGCGAGCTTACACAGACCCCTTCGACATTTGAATATAATCTTGCATTTTATTCGTTTACCAGCGCCGACTGTACGC
>CACZQU010000428.1 GCA_902783305.1 uncultured Lachnospiraceae bacterium
AGTTCGTGCTGCGCCTTCGGCTTGCACTCACTAAGTACCGACGCCTGCGGATGGCCATTTCCAGGGTACCATTCGCCTCACGCGCGGGGAAGGTTAGACCCTGAATAGCCATGGTTACTTTGTTCTTTTACTGCTACACCTCCAGCCGGACTTCCTCCTCCGCCTCTGCCCTGAAATCCGCCAGACGGACCGGGTCGATCTCGGGAAGCTCCCCTACGGCTTCCACGCCAAAGGTCCGGAGAAAGGTCTCCGTCGTGCCGAACAGAATGGGACGTCCCGGGGCATCCAGCCGGCCAAGCTCCCGCACCAGATCGTATTCCACCAGGCGGTTGACCGCATGGTCGCTTTTTACGCCCCTGATTTTTTCGATCTCCGCCTTGGTCACAGGCTGCTTGTAGGCGATAATGGAAAGCGTCTCAAGCATGACATCCGTCATGACCGGTTTCGCGGGATGCATGGCGATCCGGATCAGGTAATCATAATACTCTTTTTTGTTGCTATGCTGTAACGAGTCCTCGAGCTGTATGATCCGGATGCCCCGGTCTGATTCCTCGCAGCGTTTCATCAGGGAGCGGATCACATCCATGGTTTCCTGGGTGCTTTTTCCGATGGCATCCGCCAGACGGGTAAGCTCCACAGAGCTTCCCATCGCGAAAAGGATCGCTTCCAGAGCCGCTTCCAGGTTTTTCTCCCCGGAGGTCTCATCTGACTCCTCCGGAACCGTCTCCTGCATATTCTCTGAAGAAGCTTCATTCGCGGCCTGTGAAGAATCCTCATTTGCGGTCTCTGAAGAATCTCCGGTCGCAGCCTCTGAAGGATCCCCATTTGCAGCATCTGAAGAATCTTCGGTCGCAGTCTCTGCAAAGCCTTCATTCGTATCCTCTGCAAAAGCTTCACTCATATCCCCTGCAGGAGCATCATGTGTGTCTTCCAATACAAAAACCATCCTCTCCTTATCCGAATTTCCGTCCACGCGTTGACGGTAAAACATACCTTGCTTATGCGGCAAAAATCTGTGATATCTGTGCCCTTGTCCGCTGAAACACCGGCTCCTTCATCCTTTCTCCGCACTGCTGCTCACGCCGCCATTCAGCCAGGCTCCGGCGCAGAAGGCTGCCACTACTCTTCTGAATATTCTGTGAGATTCTTCCATTGGGCCGGATCATCCGCCACCTGGATCCGGATATCCTCATGCAAAGAACCCTGTTCAACCCGGATATGACCCATTTTGATCAGCTCCAGGACGGAAAGGAAGGTAACCACGATCGCCGTCCTGGAGGTCTGGCCCTCCAGCAGGCTGCGGAAGGAGAAGGAAGTATGCTGCATAGCGTAATCCCGGAGAAATATCATTTTGTCCGCTACGCTGACAGGTTCCTTTTCGATCCTTCCGAACCGGCTGCGGACAGGATCCACCCGGTCCTCCCGGCGGCGCATGACGGACCGGTAAACCGCGTTCATTTTCTCCAATGTCAGATCCTTAAGCAGCTCCGACGGATCCACCGGTTCCCGGTAAGCCAGAACCTCCCGGGGGATCGACGGACTGCGGAAAAAGACCCCGTCTGCTTCATCCATCCGGGTCTTCAGTTCATAAGACATATACTTATAGGTTTTGTACTCCAGGAGCCTTTGCACCAGCTCAGCCCTGGGATCTTCTTCTTCCTCTTCCTCCTGCTTCGGCTTTGGCAGGAGCATCCGGCATTTGATATCGAGAAGCGTCGCTGCCATGACAAGGAACTCACTCATCACCTCCAGGTCTTCTTCCCCGATTTCCTCCAGATATTCCATATACTGGCTGGTAATTTCGACAATCGGGATGTCATAAATGTCGACCTTGTTTTTGTCAATCAGGTGCAGAAGAAGATCCAGGGGGCCTTCAAAGGCACTGAGCTTTACAGAAATGGCCATATGCTATCGTCCCTCTCCTCCGGTATGCAGGTTTTACGCCTGCCGCGGCATGGCTTTACCCGTTCTGCTGCCTTTCCGGCTTTCCATCCGGCTCTCAAGGCCCGGCTATGTCTGATTTAAGCGGCAGGGTATATCGTAATCAGGCTGACCTCCTTCGGATTGTGAATGCGGAGCTGAACCGAGTGATCCCCCAGCCCCGGACTGACAATCAGAAACTGATCCTCCCTGGCAAAGCCGCCGACGCAGTATCGTGGAAAAGGCATCAGGTAGGGACTGACAAGGCCGCGGTGCTCATTCAGGCGGACCAGTCCGCCGTGATAATGTCCGCTGACCGTCAGATCCGCCCCCCAGTCAAAATACGCGTCTCCAAAGCGGGGTGTATGGGCCATCAGTACCTGAAATGCTTCCGGATCCGGCTCTCCGAGCAGCTCTGCCGCCTCTTCCCCGGAAAATCTCTTCGGAAAAGGCTTACGGTAATATTCCTTTTCCAGATCCAGACCGGCGATATCCAAAACCGCCATACCCGTCTGAAGCTGCCTTCTCTGATTATGAAGCAGGAAAACCCCGGCTTTTTCAAGCTCCTTTTCATAATCGTCGTAAGCCTGCCGGAAACGATTTTCCACTGCTCCCGGGTTCTTCCGACCTGAACAGGCAAGCTCATGGTTCCCCATACTGTAATACACCGGGGTGAAGGAGTTCAGACGGCGGAGCAGAACGGAGGCGGCCAGCAGTGACGCTTCCTTCTTAAAGGTAATCATATCGCCGGCAGCCAGAACCGCATCGGGCCTGTGAATCCTGATTACCCTGAAAAGCTTCTCCTGGTTTTCCTCATAGCAGGACCCATGCAGATCCGCGATGAGTATCAGCCGGACAGTCTGTCCCTGTGGAATTTTTGCGCTTGTGATGTCATATCGTTTCAAGATAAATGTCTTCATCCGTTCTCACCTTTCACAACAGGGGAGCCAGCAAACGCAGGCTTGTCTGTACCATCCGGATGATCAGGCTCCGGCTCAGGCACTCCTCCAGAGTGACCCTGGCGCTGGACTGCAGTGTCTGAAGATAATCATCCTTCACTTCAAATACCACATGATTCCCATAGAACCATACCCCATCCTCAAAATGAAGGTACAGGCTCCTGAAATCCAGGTTGATCGTGCCGCAGACCGCTGTCTTGTCATCGCAGACAAAGGACTTCGCGTGCAGAAACCCGGGAAGATATCTGTAGATTTTCACTCCCGCCCGGATAAGCTGTGTATAGTAGGAACGGGTCAGCAGAAAGATAAGCTTTTTATCCGGAATCCCGGGAGTAAGGATCCGGACATCCACTCCGCTTTTTGCCGCCAGGCAAAGCGCGGTCATCATCTCATTATCGATAATCAGGTAAGGTGTGCAGATATAAACATAATCCTTTGCCTGACAGATCATGCTCAGGTATACATTCTCCGCCACAGCCTCCCCGTCCAGCGGAGAATCTCCAAAGGGCTGGATAAAGCCTTCGGATTCAAAGGGCTCCGGATGGAAGGTATGAGGCATATAATCCCCGTATCCAACCTTATCTGTCCGCTCCGTCACAATGCTCCACATCTGCAGAAACATCGCTGTCATATTGGAGACCGCTTCCCCTCTCAGCATCACCGCCGTATCCTTCCAGGTTCCGAAACGGCTGCGCCGGTTGATATACTCGTCCGAAAGGTTGATTCCGCCGGTAAACCCGACAACTCCGTCGATAATGCAGAATTTCCTGTGATCACGATTGTTGTGCACGATATTGGCAATGAGGCGGAAGGGGTTGAACACCTCGCATTTGATGCCTTTTTCGCGGATCTCCCGATAGTAATTCACCGGCAAAGTGGTCATGCACCCGAAATCATCATAGATCAGACGGACGTCGACTCCCTGACGGACCTTTTCTTCCAGCAGATCCAGAATGGTATTCCACATGATGCCGTAATTGATGATAAAAAACTCCATGAAGATGAAATGCCTGGCCTTCTCAATTTCCTCCACCAGCACAGGGAACATGTCATCCCCCATATTGAAATACCGGGCTGTCGTCCCCTCCCACAAAGGAGCCTCAGCCCAGTCCCGGATATAGAGGGACTGTCTGGCCGCTTCCGGGTCGACGGCGAGGAGCTTCGCCCTCGTTTCCGGTACTTCAGGCAGGTAAGCTTTCTCCCCGGATATGATTTTTTTATACTGGATATTGACTCGGGATGTCAGCCGGGTTTCCCCGACAAAAAAGAGCATGGTCAGACCAAAGATCGGAATGGCAAGAATCAGAAAAAACCACAGAAGCTTGTATGAAGGGTTCATCTCTCCCTTCAGAATAATGAGAACCACCGTAATGCTGATGATTTTGGTCCCGATTTCCAGGTAACCGGAATAATTTCCCAGCTTCACGAACACGACAATCAGCCAGGCCACCTGCAGAGAAGCAGCGATGATGACGTACAATATCCGGTTAAAAAACAGTTTAGCCAGTTTTTTGAAGAACATCCTGATTGAATGCATGCCGTTTCTCACTTTCCTATCTTCTACTTCGCTGCAGCCCACCAAATATCCTGCCGTCAGTATCTGAAGAAAACCGTTAAGCATTATGAGCAAAGGGAACTTTGCAGATAAGTCCTGGGACGGTTCTCTCCGACTCATCATTCATGGGGACAGTTCTCTCTGACGCATTGATCGTGAGCCATGAAGACGGTTCTCTCTGACGCATTGATCGTGAGCCATGAAGACGATTCTCTTTGACTCGTCCTTGCGTCCCATGAATCGTGGGGTGGGGACGGAGCACTGTGCAGACAGGGATTTTAAGAAAAAATCCCTGACCGGTCAGCCAGGGATTTCGTGTACAGGACTCGATTAGTTATA
>CACZQU010000429.1 GCA_902783305.1 uncultured Lachnospiraceae bacterium
CTGCTTTGTTCATTATGATTCATGGTTTCACCGTAAAGCTGCGCACGGGAAATTCAGTCCGTGAACAGTAACCTTTGGTCTTGAGCAGCCCTTTCCTTCGGAGCCGGTTTTCCTTCACTGTTTCGTGTTTTCCTTTCCGTCTGTATCTGAATCCGGTATCGGGTTCCCGATCAGAGATGCCTTCGCAAGCTGGTCCACTTCTTCGTTGTAATAATTTCCTGAATGGGCAAGTACCTTCCAGAAAGACAGTTCTATCCGGGACATACTCTTTTTCATATAATCCGCATAGGCAATCGTGTACGGATTTCTGGCCTGCCAGGCTCCGGTGGCCCAGTTCTCGATCCCTTCATAATCATAGCGGATCTCCATGGAGGCATAGCCATGCTGAACCGCCCACCGTACTGCGTTCATCGCGCCCAGCATCTCTCCGGCGACATTGCGCAGCTTTGCTGTCCCGGGATCACTGCCGCTGCCGCAAAGCCGGACCTCCTCTCCTTCCGGAGTAAGAAAAATACATCCATAGCCATAGCGGCCGCTCTCCGGATCAAAGCTTCCATCCACATAAGCGATGACATCCCGTTCCGGGTCGGCCGGAGTCTGTCCTTTCTTCACCGAACCCGCATCCCCTTGTGAAAGGGAACTCCCATCTCTGCCGTTTTCTCCTGCCAGATAGGCCTCCGCCTCCTCGCGGGTAAGAAAGCTCTTATATTTTGCTCCGGAAAAGCCCTTTACCGACTGCTCACACTGCGCCCAGGTCTCCAGAATTCCCCTCGTCCTGCCGTTTCGGACCGCATAGTATTTCTTTTTCGCTGCCATAGACAAGTCTTCCGGTTTCAGGATTTCCTGTTATAAATCCGGATATCAAAGGATTCATGGATCACGTTTCTGGCTTCCTCTACGCTCCTGAATTCTCCTGCCTTGATCATCTGCGCGGTCAGATTGCCGATCGCCGTCGCCTCCGTCGGACCGCAGTGAAGCTCCTTGCCGGTGGCTTTTGCGGTAAGCTCGTTGAGATATCCCGCATTTGCGCCGCCGCCGACAATATGAATCCTGCTGAAGGTCCGGCCTGCCATCTCCTCGAGCTCTTTTGCCGCAAGAGCATAGCAGTCAGCCAGGCTGGCATAGATCACTGTCGCCAGCTCACCCACCGATTCGGGTACCGGCTGACCGGTTCTGCGGCAGTAATCCTGCACTGCCCTGGTCATATTGTCAGGAGAGAGGAAGCACTCGTCATTGGCATCCACTCTCGAAGGAAAATCCTTGCACTGCTCTGCCATCTCACAGATCTGACCAAAGCTGTAGGCATCATTCAGTTCATGGCGCACAGACTGGATCATCCAAAGTCCCATGATATTCTTAAGATACCGGATTGTACCGTTATATCCGCCTTCATTCGTCAGATTCCGCTCCCAGCTGCCTTTTGAGCAGTCCGGTTTGTCTCTTTCCAGTCCCATCAGGGACCATGTTCCCGAGCTGATATAGATAAAATCGTCATCATTTGCCGGCACGGCCAGAACAGCTGACCCGGTATCGTGAGTGCACGGTGCGACGACCTCGCAGTCAAAGCCGGCTTCCTGCCGGATCTTTTCGCTGAAATGGCCGATAGAGGTTCCCGGCATGATCAGCTTATTGAAAATCCGGCGGGGATATCCCAGCATATCCAGCAATTCAAAGTCCCAGTCCCGGGTATAAGGATTCACCAGCTGTCCCGTGGTGGCCTCCGTATACTCATTGGTCTTCTGTCCCGAGAGAAGATAATGCATATAATCAGGAACAAACAGAATCGTCCGGGCTTTTTCGAGATAATCCGGATGCTGCTTTTTTACGGCCATAAGCTGATATACCGTATTGAAAATCGCTTTCTGGATCCCGGTGCGGGCATAAAGCTCCTCCTGCGGGATAATTCTGTAGACCTCCTCATCCATCCCGTCGGTACGGTGGTCACGGTATCCTACCGTGTTTCCGATCACCTGGTCATTCTCATCCAGAAGCACAAAATCCACACCCCAGGTATCCACACCGATGCTGACCGGAATCTTTCCGATTTCCTTACACTTTTTCAGCCCGGTGACGATCTCACCGAAAATCCTGTCAAACTCCCAGCAGAGCTCACCGTTTTTCCTGACCATGCCGTTTTCAAAACGGTGGATCTCCTCCAGCTGCATCCTGCCGTTCTCCATCGAACCCAGAATAAGCCTGCCGCTGGAGGCTCCCATGTCCACTGCAGCATAATATGTCGCCATATCCGCTTCCCTCCCTGATCAGAAGCTGTCATATGCCGACAGCTCCTGCTTTCTCCTCAACGCTAATACAATATCTGTTTCTATTATCAGTATTATAACCCCGTTTTTTCTATGGTTCAACTGTTTCGGTTCCCACAGAACAGATAAGTTGTGCTTCCGTTACTGTTCAGTACTGTTTTTCCTTATCCATTATCAAAAAATGGCACAAAAGCATAGCCTGATTCTGGTAATTATGATATAATCAGGTGTAATTTCATTCATTCGGTACCAAGGGAGGATCCACATGAGAAAAACAAAAATCGTCTGTACCATCGGCCCCGCCAGCGAATCCAGAGAAGTATTTACAAAGCTCTGCTTATCTGGTCTCAATGTCGCCCGGCTGAATTTTTCACACGGAACCCATGAAGAACATCTTCGGCGGATACATATGATCAAAAGCGTCCGCGAAGAGCTGAATCTCCCCATTGCCATCATGCTCGATACCAAAGGCCCTGAATATCGTATCGGCACCTTTGAACACGATAAAATCCAGGTATCGGAAGGACAGACGTTCACCTTCACCACGGACAAGGTTCAGGGAACCCAGGACCGCGTCAGTGTCAGCTACAGCGGACTGGCTGAAGAGATGAACCCGGGAGATACCATCCTCGTCAATAACGGAATCCTGATTTTCCGGGTGGATGAGGTCAGGGAGCATGATATCCTGTGCACCTGCCTTGCCGGCGGAGAAATGTCCAACCGCAAAAGCATGAGCTTCCCGGGAAAAGTCATCCATCAGACCTATCTGTCGGAACAGGACAAATCGGACATTCTCTTCGGGGCGGAGAACGGTGTGGATTTCATCGCCTGCTCCTTTGTATCTACCCGCCAGGATCTCATCGATGTCCATGATTTTCTGCGCAGCCATGGGCATGACGGTATCGAGCTGATCGCCAAAATCGAGAACCAGTCCGGCTATGATCACATCGAAGAAATCTGCGAAGAATGCGGAGGGATCATGGTAGCCCGCGGCGATATGGGTGTGGAAATTGCCTTTGAAAAGCTGCCGGCTATCCAGAAGGATCTGATCACCAAATGCCGGATGCTGGGAAAACGGGTCATTACTGCCACGGAAATGCTCGAATCCATGATCCACAATCCCCGTCCCACCCGCGCGGAGACCTCCGACGTAGCCAATGCCGTTTATGACGGCACCAGCGCAATCATGCTTTCCGGCGAGACGGCCGCGGGAGAATATCCGGTGGAATCGGTCTGTGCCATGGCCCGGATTGCAGAGGTGACCGAAAACAATATCGATTACAAAACGCATTTCCACCAGAATGAATTCATCATCCATAATGACAATGACGCCATCTCTCATGCCGCCTGCGGCATGGCTATCGATCTGAACGCAAAAGGCATCGTGGCTTGTACCCTCTCCGGGATCACCGCCCGGATGGTCTCCCGCTTCCGCTCCCCGGTAGACATTATCGGTCTGACGACAAGCGAAGGCACCTGGCGCAAGCTGGCATTGTCCTGGGGGGTGATTCCACAGCTTTGTGAATATTTTCCTTCCACAGATGTGCTGTTTTACAGTGCCAAGAAGGTCGCTATAGAAGTCCTGTCCCTGAAAAAAGGAGATAAAATTGTCATAACGGGAGGTGTGACAACCGGCCAGTCCGGCAACACGAACCTGATCAAAATCGAGGAAATCGGGGAACGTCGTCCGGGCGTCAGAATCTGAACCTGAAAAACGGGTGAGCGGTAAGGATCTGTGCAGGTTATTTCTGCACAGATCCTGAGGCCAGGCGATATGGTTTTCCTTCGGCTGCTGAACAGCAGCCTCCTTTGACCCGCACCGACTCACCCGTCGTTTTTCATTTCACGGCTTTTCCGCCTTCACGTTCTTACCGGGATCAGTTCTCAAAGCCGCTGACAG
>CACZQU010000430.1 GCA_902783305.1 uncultured Lachnospiraceae bacterium
AAGGCAAGGCGCTCATGGTCAACAACGCGGACTGGCTGATGAACCTGAATTATGTAGAGCTGCTCAGGGAGGTCGGCGCGCATTTCACGGTAAACCGGATGCTGGCTGCGGAGTGCTATAAACAGCGCTGGGAAAAGGGACTGACGTTCCTTGAATTCAACTACATGATCATGCAGAGCTATGATTTCTATATGCTGTTCAAAAAGTATGGCTGCAGAATGCAGTTTGGCGGGGACGACCAGTGGAGCAACATGCTCGGAGGCACCGAGCTGATCCGCCGCAAGCTTGGCGAGGATGCCTATGCCATGACGATTACGCTTCTTCTGAACTCGGAAGGGAAAAAGATGGGAAAGACCGTATCGGGCGCAGTCTGGCTGGATCCGGCCAAAACCTCTCCCTTTGATTTTTATCAGTACTGGAGAAACGTGGCGGATGCCGATGTCATTAAGTGTCTGAAGCTTCTTACTTTCCTTCCGCTTGAGCAGATCCGGGAGATGGAGACCTGGGAAGGCAGCAGGATCAACGAAGCGAAGGAAATTCTCGCTTATCATCTGACGGAGATGGTTCACGGCGAGGAGGAAGCAAAGAAAGCCATGAGCGGAGCCAGGGCGCTCTTCGGAGGAGGAGCCGATACCGCCGATATGCCGACGACCGCGCTGACGGCGGAGGATTTCGGGGAAACCGGACAGATCGATGTCATCTCTCTCCTGGTCCGGGCAGGGCTGGCCGGGAGCCGGTCCGAAGGACGCCGCTCGATTCAGGAAGGAGCGGTTCAGCTGGGCGGCGAAAAGGTGACGGATATCGCCGCAGCCATCGGAAAGGATCTGATCGGTGAGGAAGGAATCGTTCTTCGCAGAGGGAAAAAGAAATATCATAAGATTATTTTAAACTGAAAAAGGATGTGTACAAAGATGCAAAAATACGGAGTCAATGAGCTGCGCCAGATGTTCCTGGATTTCATGGAGAGCAAAGGCCATCTCGTCATGAAAAGCTTTTCCCTGGTTCCGCAGGGAGACAAGAGCCTGCTTCTGATCAACGCCGGTATGGCCCCTCTGAAGCCCTATTTTACCGGAGCGGAAATTCCTCCCCGCAGGAGAGTGGCGACCTGCCAGAAATGTATCCGTACCGGGGATATCGAAAACGTGGGAAAGACGGCCCGCCACGGGACATTTTTTGAGATGCTGGGTAATTTTTCCTTCGGGGATTATTTCAAGAAGGAAGCCCTGACCTGGTCCTGGGAGTTTCTGACTGAGGTGGTAGGACTGGATCCGGACCGGCTGTATCCTTCCGTTTATCTCGATGACGATGAGGCGTTTGACATCTGGAATAAACAGATCGGGATTCCGGCTGAGCGGATTTTCCGTTTCGGCAAGGAGGACAACTTCTGGGAGCATGGCGCCGGTCCCTGTGGTCCGTGTTCGGAGATTTACTATGACCGCGGAGAGAAATACGGATGTGGAAAACCGGGCTGTACGGTGGGCTGTGACTGCGATCGTTATATTGAGGTCTGGAATGACGTCTTTACCCAGTTTGAGAATGACGGGAACGGCAATTACACCGAGCTGTCGCAGAAAAACATTGACACCGGCATGGGACTTGAACGCCTCGCCGTCGTCGTGCAGGATGTAGAGTCCATCTTTGATGTAGATACCATCCGCTCACTGCGGAGCAGGGTCTGTGAGATCGCGGGAAAGGAATACGGCGCAAAATACGCGGACGATGTCTCTATCCGTCTGATCACGGATCATATCCGTTCCGCCACGTTCCTGATTTCGGACGGAGTCATGCCCACCAACGAAGGACGAGGCTATGTCCTTCGCCGCCTGATCCGCCGCGCGGCACGCCATGGGCGTCTTCTGGGAATCCAGGGCGGTTTCCTGGCTTCTCTCTCCAGAGAAGTCATCGAGGGCTCGAAGGCCGGATACCCCGAGCTCGAGGAGAAGAGAGAGTTTATCCTCAAAGTCCTCACCAATGAGGAACAGCAGTTTGACAAAACGATTGATCAGGGTCTTCGCATCTTATCCGAGATGGAAGACGCGATGAAGTCAGCAGGACAGACCACCCTCAAGGGGGAGGATGCGTTCCGCTTGTATGATACTTACGGATTCCCGCTGGATCTTACCGTGGAAATCCTTTCGGAGAATGGATATCTCGTCGATCAGGACGGTTTTGCCGCATCGATGAAGGAGCAGAGGGAAAAAGCCCGCGCTGCCCGCGCCACGACCAACTATATGGGAGCGGAGGCAACGGTCTATGATAAGCTCCCCGTAGAGCTGACCACTGAATTTGCAGGATATGACTCCCTGACCGGTGAGGCAGTGATAACCGCCCTGACGACCCGGTCTGACCTGGCGGATGCCCTGATGGAAGGCCAGCAGGGTACGGTCATCTGTGACAGGTCCGTGTTCTATGCCACCATGGGCGGCCAGGAAGGGGATACCGGAGTGATCGAATCCGCGAACGGTCTTTTCCAGGTGGAGGAGACGATCAAGCTCAGGGGCGGCCGGTACGGACATGTGGGACATATGGTATCCGGCATGCTTTCCGTCGGCGACCAGGTGACCCTGAAGGTTGACGAGGAAGGCCGCAGAAATACCTGCAGGAACCACAGTGCGACTCACCTTCTCCAGAAAGCCCTCAAAACCGTCCTTGGATCCCACGTAGAGCAGAAAGGCTCCTTTGTGACTCCGGAAAGGCTTCGCTTCGACTTTGCGCATTTTCAGGCGATGACGCCGGACGAAATCGGCAGTGTCGAGAAGCTTGTCAATGAGGAGATCCGGAAAGGCCTGGAAGTGCGGACGGATATCATGGACCTGGAGGAGGCCAAGAAGTCCGGAGCGATGGCTTTGTTCGGGGAAAAATACGCCGAAAAGGTCCGTGTGGTTTCCATGGGAGATTTCTCCAGGGAGCTTTGCGGCGGAACTCATGTTCGCAATACTTCAGATATCTCCCTGTTCAAGATCGTATCGGAATCCGGAATTTCGGCCGGTGTCCGCAGGATCGAGGCACTTACCGGCGATGCCGTTACCGGTTATTATCATCATGAGGAAGCCCTCCTGGAGGAAGCCGCCAGGATCCTCAAAGCCTCCCCTGATGAAATCAAGGACAAGATTCTTCACCTTCAGGCTCAGCTCAAGGCGGCTCTCAGTGAAAACGAAAGCCTGAAGAGCAAGCTCGCCAAGGATGCTCTGGGTGATGTGATGGACCAGGTCGTGGAGGTGAAGGGCGTGAAGCTTC
>CACZQU010000431.1 GCA_902783305.1 uncultured Lachnospiraceae bacterium
ACAGACCAGGGCCTGCAATGCGAGATACAGTTTGCTTTTCGTCATGGACGCCACCCCAATACGCGCATTGTTTTTTTGCAGACAGGGTTTCAGGCCGCTTCTTCCAGGAAGATATTTACATCGGAATAGGTATCCAGCGTCTTATATTCCCCTTCATCCTGCGCATAACCTTCCGGGACCATCAGCACATGAACATCGTAGATCTTCTGCTCGACGCTGAATACAGCGACGCCTTCCGCATCGGTCATCTGGAAGGCACAGGTGACATCGTCGCACAGCTGGATGACAGCGCCCTCGACAGGCTCACCCTTCAGGTTGTAGACGATGACACGATAATCACCGCTGTCGTTTTTTACTGTTCCGGCGTCTGTGAACGCATCCACAGCCTTGCCGCTGAGCAGCTGGTCGACGGTGGACTCATACTGATCAACCAGCGCCCCGGAGATGGGAACAGTCAGGATCACGCCCTCGCTGTCCACAAAGAAGGTAGTGGGGTATCCGCTGACCTGGGTGAAAACTGCATTGCCCAGGGGCATGACCACATTGGGATAGTTGGTGCCCTTTTCCTCAAGGAATGCGTGAATTTCATCCACCATACTCTCAATGGGCTTCTGCTCCCACTCCACGCCGACGATGCCGCAGCCCTTTTCCTGAAGGCGGGAATGGATCTCTGCAAGTTCACTCATTTCGCCAACACAGTTGTGGCACCAGGAGCCCCAGAGGTTAACCATGGTAATCTTATTATTCCTGAACAGATCGGCGCTGTTGACAGGATTACCGTCGATATCGGTGGTCTCAAAGCTGAGGATCTGTCCCGGCAGGCCGGCCTGAGGATCAACAGGAGCAAACAACTCGGCTGCCTGTAAGCGCTCGACGAAGGCGGCGCGTACCACATCCGTGTCCGCCCGGAGGCCTTCATACGCTTCGCGGACTTCCTCAGGGTCCATCCCATATTCCGTGAAGGAATCGTAGTCCTCCGGCTCCTCATACCCGGGAAGCGTCACGACGAAGTAGTGGTAGGATTCAAATTGGCCAAACTCAATGACTTCGGCGCCTTCAGGGGTTTCCCCGAACAACATCTGAATCACAGGATCCGGGTCCTGGACATCCGTGACGATGACATCAGCCAGGTTGGTACGGATACCCATTGTGAGCTGCTGGATATTCCCCTGCATCTCTTCGCTGTAGCTGTCGAAATTTTCCGCCAGTTCATGCAGGAGCTCCTTATCCATGGCGTAATAATCCAGATACAGACAGGAGATGAAGGGTTCGCGGCTGATAATGCCGAATTCCACAAGATTCATATAATTCGGGGAAGCCTCCTGGACATCCTCAAATTTCAGGCTGATGCCTTCCTTTTCATAAACGGTGGGTGTGACATCAGCCAGCGCCGACGCGCAGGACAGGAGCATAATCAGCGCAAGCAGGGTGACGATCAGTTTCTTCAAGATGATTCCTCCATTAAGTTACAGATCCTTTGTTTATCTCAGCCGGCGCCATTCTTATTTTCCGGCGCTCTTGCTCAGCTCAGTCATTTCGTCCATTAAGGCGTCCAGGCTGGCTTCACCCTCAGGCAGGTTTTTGACAATGCCCATCAGGCCGCCGTTGGTGTCCTCGGTCACCTGTGCCCACAGACCGTCCGGTTTGCTTTCCAGGGCCTTGTTATGCAAATCCGTAAACGCTCTGGACCATATGCCGGTCACCATAATGGCCAAAGTGATTGCCAGCGCGCCGATCGCGAGGCCGACCTTGCCGCCTTTTCCTGTGTTTTTCGCCTTCAGATAGCTCAGCACGATTGCGGCAGCGCCCAGCACACCCGCGATAATGCCGCCGACGGTACCGAAAAGAAATGTAGCAACCAAAGAACACCCAATACCCAGAATACCGATAACGATTGCAATAATACCCATTTTTCAATTCCTCCTATTTTTAAAGTCTTATTCTGTAAATGGCCGGAAGGTCATTTATTTAATATCTTTCCGATCAAAGATCCGGATCGCCGGAATCAGGAAGATCCCGCCTGACACAACGGCGACCGCCAGAGCTTTCACAGTATCAAGCGGATTTTCGTTCATCACGGCATCCGGCATGATTTTGCTGATATCCGCTCCTTCGCCGAAAATCGGCTTCAGGCCTTCGTTGATTCCCAGATAGATCAGCCCGGTCAGCCCGAGGCCGAACAAAACAGCCAGAATCATTCCCAGGGATTTGCTGCGCAGGGTGTTTACCGCCAGCAGCAGCATGGCGCAAATACTCTGAACCAGCAGGAGCTTCAGCACCAGAACCCGGATGCCATCAAGCACATTGCTATCCAGGATAACCTTCTGGACAAGCATGGAACCGATCAGGCTTCCGATGATTCCGACGGCGGCGAAGATCAGATTATGGATACCTGCCACCGTGAATTTGGACAGAACGGTAAAGCCTCTCATCGGCATCTGCCCGGCGATGTTCTTGATGTATCCGTTTTCCACATCCGCGTGGAAAAAGATACACAGCGAGATCAGCGCAAGCATCAGGTTGACCATGGGGAACGGGACGCTGAGAATCCCGGAAAGATTTACCCCGGCCGCAAAGGTTTCGCTCATTTCAGGTGAAAGCGAATTGGCCAGCGTATTCATCAGCTTTGAAAACGGCGCGTCAGCCAGTGCCATCACAAAAGAGAGAATGAGACAGACAAGAAATGCTCTGGCCTTCTGCAGCCGGTACAGGTCCATTCGGATCAGCTTACCCATTGTGTTCACCTCCGGTCATGCCGAGATAGTACTCTTCCAGCGTCATGGTACGCAGATAGATTTCCTCCAGGCCAATCCCCGCATCAATGATCGCTTTGGCGATCTCTTTTGTCCGTTCCATCCCATGGCCGAGGCGGAGGCTTCCGTCCGGCTCATGCATTGCGTCCTGGAGATTCATGCTTTCCAGCACCTGCAGCGTTTTCGCGGTATCGTCCGTACGAAGGACGAGGCTCTTCCCGCAGCGCTTGTGCAATTCCTCCGCGCTGAACTCATCCAGCAGCGTTCCTTCATGGATGATGCCGTAGGTATCGGCTATCTTGGCCAGTTCATCCAGGATATGGCTGGAAATCATGATGGTGATGTTCCGCTCATCCCGAAGCCTTGACAGCATTTCACGCATCTCGACGATTCCCTGAGGATCCAAGCCGTTGATGGGCTCGTCCAGAATGATCATCCTGGGGTCGCCTACCAGCGCCAGGGCAATCCCCAGCCGCTGCCTCATGCCCAGGGAGTAGGAACCGGCTCCTTTTTTATCGTCCGTGTTTTCCAGCCCAACGGTCCTGAGCAATTCCTCAACATATCCCTTCGGCTTGATTCCCATGCCTATGCATTTGATCTTCAGGTTCTCATATGCGGAAAGCCGGGGATATAGGCCGGGATGCTCGATCAGTACGCCCACGTTCTTCAGCATCATCTGCATTGCCAGTCCCGTCTTGCCAAACAGCGAATAGCTTCCCCGCGTCGGCCGGGCCAGACCGCTTATCATGCGCATGATCGTGGTTTTGCCAGCGCCGTTGCGCCCGATCAGGCCATAGATCTGGCCCTCCCGGATGTGCAGATTCACATCCTTGACGGCCTCCTTCTGACCGTAGACCTTCGTCAGATTACTGGTTTCCAGGATATACTCCATGCCTTTTTCCGTTCCCTTTCTCCGCTTTCCTCCGGTTTTCCTTCGGCGGGTTTCGTTTCAGGTAAATTCTTCTAACTTATTCGTGCATCTTCAGGGAAATACACTCTCTCCGACAGGCAGGTAAGAAAGAGAAAATGAAGAACATCGTTCCAAAGCAAATGCTCATGGGGTTCATGATCGTCTGCTCAATGGTGGCCTTCGTGACGAAAAGCATGTCCAAAGCGCAGAAGAGCATAAACTGCATCACGGCAATCCCCAAAGATTTGGCCAACGCGCGCATCAGCTTTCTGATCATATTTACATTCAGGCTTTTCATTTCAGTATCCTCCTCCGCTCAGCGGTTCATCGTGATTTTCCGGGCTTTGTATTGGAACCCTCACTAATATG
>CACZQU010000432.1 GCA_902783305.1 uncultured Lachnospiraceae bacterium
ACGTTCCGATTTGCTTTCTGCAGAAAATCTGCGGGCTGACGCTGCGCGGCATCTGCCGGAATAATGATGTGATCTGACTGGTAGACAAGCTGTCCGCCAGGAGTCTGCTGTAGCTTCGGCACACAACTTTACAGTTGCAAAAATCCTTTAAGAGGTGCGGGTGAGGAAAATGTGCGCCCGCACCTCTTTTTCTATACCGCAGCGTTCATGATACGGAAATCCTCGTCCTGGCGGCTGCGGGATACGCGGAAGGATGAAAGAAGCAGTGAGCCAGGCGTCCACACATCCAGACGTGCCCACACGTCTGGATGTGTGGACATCTGGCGAACGCCAGACATGAGGATGGAGCGGGGCAGGGACCTGGTGGAATCCGAATGGTTGGAGCATGGCGGGAGCGAAGCAGAGCCATGCGTGCTTCTTTCCTACACCTTTGCGTGCGATAGAACATGGCCAACAGTATGAAAATATGGTTTTCAGGAGCCGGCTGTCCGTCGGGGAAGCCGATGTAGAGCCGGGTTCCAAGTACTTCTATATTGGAGGAGAACATGTCAGAGTATTTGCTTGAATTGAAAGGGGTCTGCAAGTCCTTTCCGGGTGTGAAAGCCCTGGACGGCGCCAACCTGGCTCTGCGGCCGGGGACGGTTCATGCCCTGATGGGAGAGAACGGCGCCGGAAAGTCTACCTTGATGAAATGTCTCTTCGGAATCTACAAGATGGATGAAGGAGAGATCATTCTGGACGGACAGAAGGTGGAGATCAAGGATCCGGATGATGCGATGTCGAAGGGGATTGCCATGGTACATCAGGAGCTCCAGCCGGTTCTTGCCAGAAGCGTCGGAGAGAATATGTACCTCGGCAGGTTTCCGACAAAGAAGTTCGGCCCCCTTCAGGTGATTGATCACAAGAAAATGTATGAAGATACCCAGTACTGGCTGGACCAGGTCAAAATGGATTTCAATCCCAAAGCCCTTCTGGGCTCCCTTTCCATCGGCCAGATGCAGTCTGTCGAGATTGCGAAGGCGGTATCCCACAATGCGAAGGTCGTGATTCTCGATGAGCCGACCTCCTCCCTTTCCGACAATGAAGTGGAAGCTCTTTTCCGCATCATGAATGATCTGCGGGACAAGGGCGTTGCCATGGTCTACATTTCCCACAAGATGGATGAGATCAAGCGTATCGCGGATGACATTACCATCATGCGTGACGGACAGTATGTCGGCACCTGGGCGGCGGCAGATATGACGACGGATGAGATCATCGCTAAGATGGTCGGCCGTGAGCTGACAAATGTCTATCCGGAGAAAAAGGGAGAGGTCGGGGAAGTGGTCCTTGAGGTGGAGGATCTGTGCTCAATCCATGCCAGATCGTTCCAGAATGTCTCCTTTAACCTTCGCAAAGGGGAAATCCTCGGCTTTGGCGGTCTGGTAGGCGCGCAGAGAACAGAGCTTATGGAAGGAATCTTCGGGATCCGGAATGTCGCTTCCGGAAAGATCAAGGTCAACGGGAAAGAAATGAAGATCAGAAAGCCGGCCGACGCGATGAATGCCGGAATCGGTCTGATCACAGAGGACCGCCGCGGAAACGGCATCATGGGCTGCCTGTCCATCAAGGACAATGTCGGCGTCTCGGTGTACAACAAATTCCTCAAAGCAGGTTTTGTCCTGGATCATCCGGCAATCAATAAGGTGGTGGATGATTCGATCGACATGCTCAGCATCAAAACACCCAGCATGAGAGAGCATATCGAGAATCTCTCCGGCGGCAACCAGCAGAAGGTCATCGTTGCCCGCTGGCTGGCGAACAATCCGGATATCCTGATTATGGATGAGCCTACCCGCGGTATCGATGTAGGCGCCAAGCATGAAATCTATGAGATCATGAATGACCTGGCAGCACAGGGAAAGGCGATCATCATGATTTCTTCTGAGATGGCCGAGCTTCTGGGCATGTCCGACCGGATTTATGTCATGTGCGACGGCAAGCTTCGTGGTGAGATCACAGATAAGGCTGATATGACCCAGGAGAAGGTCATGGCCTACGCGACTCAGTTCTGATGGTGGAGGATCCGAACAATGAAAAAGCAGAATAAAGTTTTAAATTTTCTTATGAATAACGGGGTTATCATTCTGATGATTATTCTCGTTATTATCACAGGATATACCAAACCCAACTTCTGGAAGCTCAGCAACTGGACCAACATCATCGGCACCATGAGCTATCGTCTGGTGATCGCGCTGGGTATCGCCGGCTGTATCATCACTGCAGGCTGCGACCTGTCCGCCGGACGTATGATCGGTCTTGGCGCCTGCGTGGCGGGTGTGTTCCTTCAGAATCCTTCCGGAAAGATGTTCCCGAATCTCCCCAATCTTCCGGTTCCGCTTGCCGCACTGGTGGCCATCCTGGTCTGCGGCTGCTTTGGCTGTGTCACGGGGTTCTTTATCGCTTATCTGCATGTTCCGCCGTTTATTTCCACCATGGCGATGATGGAAATTGTCTATGGTATCAACAGTATCTTCACGACCTCCAAGAATGTCAATAACTATGTGGATGCTTATCTGGATCTGAACAGGAAGTTCCCGATTCCCGGTCTGAAGATCAACTATCTGATCTGGGTAGCGCTGATTGTCGCTGCCATCACCTGGTTTATCTTCAACATGACCCGCCATGGCAAATATATGTATGCGATCGGCGGTAATCCTCAGGCAGCTGAGGTGGCCGGCGTTCCGGTGAAGCAGACTCTGGTGCTGATTTATATGAAAGCGGCAATGTATTACGGCCTGGCTGGCTTCATGATCGGGGCCAGAGCCGGCGGCGTGTCGGTCAATACGGGTCTGAGCTACGAGATGGAGGCTATTGCTGCCTGTACCATCGGCGGCGTTTCCGTGTCCGGCGGACGTGGACGTGTCAGCTCGGCGTTCATCGGTGTCGCGGTTTTTGAAATCCTGAAGACAGCCCTTCAGTTCATGGGTGTTTCCGCATATGCACAGTACATTGCGCTCGGCGTGATCATCTACATTGCGATTTCGCTGGATATCAGAAAGTACGTCGCGAAGAAGTAAATCATGGCCTGAAAAAAAAGCCTGGAACCGCAGGATACGGTTCCAGGCTTTTACATATTAAGCCTCAGAAGACAGACTTGTTCTTCGTGGGATATACAGAAGCGATTCCGGTATAGGAACGAGCGATGATCTTTTGTACTATAGTGTTTTGCCGCAATATTCCGGATGATGAGCAGTGATGGCTTTTTTTCTTAGCTGCCTTTTACAGAAGATCGGACAGGCAGCAGGTGAAACCACTCAGGACAGTGCTTTCTACGGTATCGGAAAAGAGATAAACGGAGGACTTTTCCCCTGAAAAATCAAAGACGCTGACCACCTGTTTATCCGGATTCACAATCCAGTATTCGCGGACACCGGCAGACTGATAACGGTTCAGCTTATACAGATAATCTCTGGAAGCGGTGGATGGGGAAACAATCTCGACAATAAAGTCCGGAGCCCCGCTGCACCCCTTGTCGGTAAGCTTATCAGGGTTGCAGACTACAGAGATATCCGGCTCCAGATAGTCTGTATCGTTTTCCTCACCGAATGGCCAGACTGCGAAGGGGGCAGGGTAAACCTCGCACTTTCCTTTATGTGCGTCAATATGATTTCCAAGAGCCTGCGAAAGCTTTTGCAGAATTCTCTGGTGCATTCTGGATGGCGAAGTCATATAGTAAATATCTCCGTCGATCAGTTCGGCACGTTCCCCTTCCGGCAATGCTTCAATGTCAGAGCTGGTGTAGGTCTTCCCATCTTTCAACGCGGACATGGCTGTTCCTCTCTTTCTGATATGGTAAATAAGGATCTGTGTGCAGATAACCTATGCATCTGGAGTGTCTGAATCTGCCCGGACTGCGCTTTTCTTCTTTTGCCGATCCAAAGGCTATCGTTTCCTTCTGCAGAGCCAGATCATCGTCCCTGTCAGGAGAAATGCAGCAGGAACCACCAGGATGACGGTTATGCTCCAGAGCTGCCGGTCCGTCTCCGGGATGGTCAGATAGGTCGTTCTCATCTCTTTGACCGGCACGCTGACCGGCTTCCCCGCTCCGGTGACCCAGTTCACCGTGCCGAGGAAAAGCTCGCTGTTGCCTCCGGCTGCCGCTGAGTTGGCAGAATCATCCAGCAGGGTAGAGGATCCATATACCACCAGACGGCTCTGGGATTCACCAGCCGTTTCCGTGATCTCTATACCAAGATAAAACGGTCCTTCGGGATCGGTCTTTCCTTTTCCGAAGCTGGACATCTGCTCAATATTGGTTTTGAGGAAGGAATGGTCTGAGCTGGAAAGGATCCCTTCGGCATCAAGGCTTTCCCTTTCCGTATCCGGATCGACCGAAAGACCCTGTGCAGCAGCCAGAAGGATATAGCTCTCCTTTTCATATACCTGTGCAGACGCCTGTGTATAATGCACATCCGGCAGAATATAATAGGGGAGCTGGATATAATGGGCGCTGTCCTGCTCCATGACAATTCCCTGCTCTGTTTTTACCCCATAATATTCGATCACAGACTCAAGGTTTGGAAGCACTTCTCCGATATAATCCATGATGATGACGGCATGCCCGCCGCTTTTGAGATAGGACAGCAGCAGCTCCGCCTCTTCCTCCGTCAGATCTTTCCCCGGAGAGTTGATCAGGAGGGCATCCGCGTCCTCCGGTACTTCATCTACCGTCAGAAGCCCGAGGGTTCTGCACTCAAAGTTTTCTTTTTCCAGCAGACCGGAAACCGAGCTTCCCATCTCAAGCTCCCCGTGCCCGTTTACGACATAAACGATACCACGCGCACCGTATTCCATGGAGGCCAGCGCGCTGGTAATCTGTCCTTCCGCGTCAAACCCGGTGGTTACGGAGCTGTAGCTGTATTGATCAAATTCTGTCTCGTACAGCTCAGAATATCCGATCACCCTGGATTCCTCACCGGAGTCAATGATTACGCTGTTTGACGTGACATTGTCCTGGGTATAGGTCAGGGTGAATTCCGGATGAAGGAGCGGATCCTTCCGGACCAGCCGGATATGATCTGAGGCGTCGTCGTAGTTCTCCAGCAGTCTGCCGATGTTCTGATCTTCACTGTAATCCTGGACAATGAAATAAATCGTATAATCCTTTTCCAGATGGCTGAGTACCTCCAGGGTCTGCTCGGTGAGCAGGGAAAGCCTCCGACTGCTGTTGTCGATCCTGGTCAGTGAAGCGGGAAGAAGCGAAATCAGCCGGTTTACGCCTGCCAGGATCACGATAACCATAATGATGATCAGCGCACTGCGTACTTTGTTTCCGGTCCGTCCCTTTCCCCATCTGCGCCGTCTGATCCCCTGGACAGTGAGAAACAGGAAGAAAGCGATCATTGAGAGATACCGGGCAGCAGCTTCCAGATCCCAGATCCCGTCCGCAAATCCCTTGTACGCGCCGGTCAGGTCAAAAACAGCCAGGATTTTTCCGGTCAGCCCTTCATAACAGGAGGGTATTTTCATATAGATCAGGGCGGCGGCCGACTCTGCGGCGGCTCCCGCAGCCAATCCTGCCATCGGATTCAGCGTGAAGCGCCACAGCCACAGTGCCGCTGCCGCAATGATACCCACCACGAAAAGAAAAGAGGCATAAGCCGTTTCGGGAAAAAAGGAAAGGATTCCTCCCTCCACATAACAGGCGAACAGGATGACAAAGCTGAGAACAGCGGAAATCACCTGGCTTTCGGTCAGGGAGGAAACCTTCAGGCCGACCGCCAGAAACGCAGAGCCCATGAGGAAAAAACCGGAAAGAGCGGTGTAAGCCTGACCGTAACCGGCTTCTCCGAAGCGGGAAAGGATCACCGGATAAAAGCACATCACGGCAGCCGGAATGGCGAATACCGTCACCAGTGCCAGATATTTCCCCAAGACAATCCCGAAGACGGAGACCGGCGCCGTCAGAAGAAGCTGGTCCGTCTTCTGCCGGTATTCCGCTGAGAAGCTTCTCATGGTAAGGACCGGGACAGCAATGAGAAACAGGAAGGTCATGGCCTGAAGCGTGTCGGCAAACTGAGGACTCATACTGGTCAGATGGAAGGCGGTAAAATAGATTCCGCAAACCAGCAGAACAAAGGAGACAAACACATATCCGGGCATCGTCCGCAAGTAGTTCTGCATTTCTTTTTTATAAATCGCCAGCATTGTGAACTCCTGTAATCATAAGAATCTGTACATAATCGGATTCTGAAAATAATGGGAATCTGAAAGTAATGGGAATCTG
>CACZQU010000433.1 GCA_902783305.1 uncultured Lachnospiraceae bacterium
AATGAACGCCAGGTCTGCATATCCCTTCCCGGTATCCAGCTCCGGAACGATCGTATATAAATCCTGCGCGGCGTAATAAGCCAGCTGTACCGCATAGGAGAGCCCCGCTTCACTATGGTAAGTTTTGTTTCCTGCTTTATCATGAGCCGCTTCCATAAGCTCAGCTACGGTTTCCTGCTCACACTTCCAGGTAGCTTCCAGGAGCTTTTGTGAATTCTGAAGCGCCCTGAAGGTCACCGTCCAGTCTCTGCTCTTTGTGGACGATTTGAACACATCCAGAACTTCCTTGTTTGGAATGAAAAGCTCTTTCGTGTCACCGTCATATCCGAGATATCCAAGATGAATCAGCATTGTCAGGATGTCATCCTTACAGTGAAAAGTGGTCATATCATTCTGATAGCCTGTGATATCCACAGGAACCCTGCCATCTTCCATCAGAATCGCTATATCCTCTTTCAATCCTTCGAAATTCCAGTCGATATACCACTGAAGAGCCTCGTACGTCTCTGTCTGATTCCAGTAATTGTTCAGCTGCCTGCTTCTGACCGCCTTCACTACAGAATACGGGCTGTAGATTTCATAATCTCTGTAAATATCTGTATTGATTACAGCATCTTCAGCAAACAATTCCGACGATGCTTTGTTTGACAATCTGTACCCATCGTACCACGACTTCAGACCATCAAAATTCAGCTTCCACTCCTTACACAACCCTTCGACTTCTTCCGATGTAAATCCCGCGTATTTCGCTAATTGCATTGGCTGTGTCATCGAATATTCGTCAAACATGTTCAAAGCAGAATGCTTTCCATATTTTTTTATCGGCAGTATTCCCGTCATATAAGCCAGGGCGATATATTCCTTATCCTTCAGCCAGTCACGCAGAAAATCAAGATATTTCTTCTGACCTTCTTTATCCTCTTTGTATTCCCGGAAAATCACATCCCATTCGTCGATCACGATCACAAGCTGAGTCTTCGTTTCTGAATAGAGATCCTGCAGCGATTGAAGCAAATCACTTTTATCATAGAAATCCACCTCCGGATACGCTTTGGCAATATCTCTGACGACAAGCACCTGAAGCTTATCAAGAGCCTTGTCAATCGTTATCCCTTTCTTCATGAAGTCCGTCATAACCAGCCGGATGACATCAAATTTCCCCAGATATTCGTCCCATTTCCGTTCGTTCGCTTCAATACCACTGATTCTGCATCTTTCAAAGAGAGATCTGCTGTCTGCGCCACGACCATAATAAGCGCATAGCATGTCTGCTGCCATTGTCTTGCCAAAGCGGCGGGGGCGGGATACGCTGACGTATTTTTGCTTTGTCCGCGTGATACTGTTCAGATACTGAATCATCCCCGTCTTATCTATAAATATCTCGGAATTGACCGCCTCCTCGAAAGCGTCTTTTCCCGGGTTCAGATAGATACCCATCTTCAGGATCTCCTTCCTTTCACTGGTTACCCCAGGAGGTTACTATCCCACCCCCTCATCTCCCATCCACCGAAATCCGTGCCTGCGTGGTTTTTCCGCTCTGCTGTATAAAGCCGGATTCCTCATCCCACAACGTGTTATCTGAAATGCGTTCCGCGCCTCGCTCGCCACGGGTTCCGAAGTCATAAACCGTCACTCCGGCACAGAGCTCTGCACACCATAATACTTCACGCTGAGCATCGTCAGGTCGTCAAACTGCGGGGCATCGCCTGCAAACCCGTTGACCGCTTTATGCACCTGGCGGATCAGCTCCTCCGGTTCCGCGCCGGCATTCCGGTTCAGTGCGTCAAGGAACCGTTCTTCGCCGAACTCTTCCTTACTCTCATTCACCGCCTCCAGAACCCCGTCCGTATACACAAAAAGACTGTCTCCGGCCTTCAGTTCAAATTCCCGGGAATGATACTCTACATTTGTAAAGGCACCCACAAACCGGTCATGCTTGTATTCCAGCAGTTCAAAGGGCCCGCCTGCCCGGCGTATGGCAGGCTTTTCATGACCGGCATTGCAGGCAATCCCCTTTCCCGTAGAGATTTCCAGGACAGCCAGCCATACCGTGACAAACATCATGGAAGAATTCCGCTCCTGCAGCTGTACGTTTGCCTTTTTCAACGCCTCCGCGGGATCGTCTCCGCTCATCAGATAATTCTTGATCAGGGTCTTTGAAGCCATCATGAACAATGCGGCAGGGATCCCTTTGTCGGAGACATCGGCGATGACCAGTCCCAGATGATCATTGTCCGTCAGGAAGAAATCGTAGAAGTCCCCGCCCACTTCCTTCGCCGGCGTCATTGACGCATACAGGGAAAACTCCTTCCGGTCCGGAAAGGGGGGAAAATTCATGGGCAGGATATTCTTCTGAATGTCCGCCGCCATGCTCAGCTCCTTATCCAGCCGGTCCAGCTCCGTGATCATGGAGACGATGCCCCGCATTTCATCCCCGGTTTCCTTCTCATCCAGTACGGAATGAAGGAATTCGTATGCGTCCTCCTTTTTCCTCCGCATCATGCACCGCGCCTTCATCTGGATTTTATTCTCCGGATGATCCGCGTTGTGCTTTGCCACAGCCTCTTCCACCAGGGACGAGAGATACTGTACGGTGGAACGGCTTTCGCTGCCGGAGAACATCAGAAATTTCTTCCGGTCTGCCCGGATGACATCACCCTCCCGGTGAAGAATATCCCGGAAGATTTCAAAAACAGCCGGAAGATTCCCGTCCACATCCAGAATCAGTACACTCCGGTAATCCTTTTTTCCCGCAAACGCAAGGTCAATAAGATACGACAGATACACTCTGTTATACATCCCGGACTCTTCGTCCAGAAAACGGATCTCGCTTGCCATGGAAAAATACAGCATCGTCACACCGACCGCGTACCCGACGATGCCGGTATTGTAAGGAGTGAAAAACTGTGGAAGAATCGAGATCAATATCGACACTATCATAGGGGAAACGCGGAGAAAACGGGTTTTCGCCGTTTTCCGGTCAAACCGCCATACCGATATGGCCGCCGAAACGAAAATCAGGAAATCCGCCGCAAGCATCCAGTAGGACAGGGGTTTGCGCTCAAGAGTATTGAAGCCGGAAAGAGTAAAAATCATGCCGTTAAACAGATTCACCGTCAGCAAAACCACATAAACCAGCACAATGACGACGCGGAGGATCTGCCTTACCAGCCTGCCTCTTCTGCTGACATAGAGCTTCTGATCCACATAGGCAAGCCACAGGCAGTCCGAGATGATCACGCTTAATTCCCATAATGACCGGCTGAACAATGCCACCTGGTGCGATAACGGGGAAGAATGCCCCTCCATCGCGTTAAACACAAAGCATATGATACAGGTAAAGGTAATCTGGACAAAAAGCAGATAAAAGCTCCGGTTGGATCTGGTTTTCTGCCTGCGGATTCTGTCCGACAGAGAAAGCAGAAGAATCATTACCAGCAGCGAAGCCAGGTCGATGTAACAGGATACAGCGGCATTGCCAATGATCAGTTTCATATCATCTCCTCCGTCAGCGGCCTGTTCATGACATGGATATGCGTGCTTATGAGAAACAGGGTGTACATAAACGACGTGGAAGAAATATCGATCAGACAGAGATCCAGAACAACCCGGGAAGCAATGATCACAAGCCCCATGAGGACGACACGTAAGCTGATCTTAAACGCAATGAGTATCATGAAAAAGAAGCAGGCGGCAACCGGAATAAACACCGCTTTATGAATGGGACCGGCCTGCCAGATATTGCCCTTCAGGATGGAAAAAATCCATCCGGTTTTCAGGTTGGCCAGAATCAGCGCACACATGATCAGTCCTGGAACCGCATACGGCACCTTCCTTGAGTTGATCCGTCCCTTATCCTGGAAAATCCGGTAATCAAGGTACATTAAATACAGATACGGAAAAACCTCCAGGGCAATGTAGTATACGGTATTCTCTGCGATCATGAGATACCGGAAAGCAGGGATTCCTTTGCCTTCCTGCAAAAAGGTGAGCCCTTCCGACACGGACAGAATGATATTGGTCACGATCATGGCAAAAAACAGTTTGTCGTCCGGTTTTCCCCGTTTCCTGTACAGGCTGGTATAGACCAGAAGGCCGGCCAGAAAAAACAGGGAAACTCCGTCCATGATGATTTTTCCGGCGGTTTCGGCAGTCACCGGTTTCCCCTTGGTTATCCGGAAGGATGCCCTCCTGTCGACATGTCCGACGGGATCCTCTACATTGATGACAAACTGATACGTTTTGTCCGCGAGATTTGTATAGGACACCTGGCCAAATTCACCTCTGCTGACCGTAATGTCCTGCGCGTCAAAGCCCTCCAGCCGGTAAGAAATCCTGGGATCGATCAGGGAATAGCTGAACACAAAGCCTGATATGGTAAGCTTCTTTGTCGTGGAAGGAATCGCGAATCCACCCGTATCATCCGGAAAAAACGTTTCCCCGTCCACCTCAACATAGGGGACGGATATCTTCAGGTCATTCACATATTCATGGGCTTCGTCAATGTTCACCTTGACAACGCCGGTACTTCCGGCGATATACAGATCACCCTCCGCGGTCAGGCAGCTGTAGGAATTTGCGGTAGCAATGCAGGGCAGTCCGCTGGCATAGCTGTAAAAGACCGGATCGATTCCTTCATTGGCGATCAGATCTTCGGCCGGCGTCACATAAATCCCGTTGCTGCTGAGCACCCACATATCCCCTTCGCTGTTCCCATAGAGGTCAAAGTTGTTGGAATAGGGGAAAGTATCCACCACTGTCACCTGATCATCGGGCGTCATATAAGCGAGGGCACTGCTGGTGACGATCCAGATGACATTGTGCTTCTCATCCTTCTTCAGGCGAAGCACGATATCGGAAGGCAGCCCCTCCTCCACATTGATGTTCTTCACTCCGGACTCACGGATAACATATATGCCGCCGCCATTGCTGCCGAGAAGGATTTCTCCGTTCAGTCCCTGCGTGACGGTGAGGCTTTCCGTGTTGACAATGCCATCGTCAATACCATAAAAGCCGACAACCGTGTCGTCCCGGATAATGCTTACTCCGCCGGTAAGGGCGACAAGAATACTGCCGTCAGGCTGTTCATATATCGTACGAAGGCTGTTGTACACAAGGCCTTCTTCCTCTGTGAACGCCGTCACCTCTCCCTTG
>CACZQU010000434.1 GCA_902783305.1 uncultured Lachnospiraceae bacterium
AGAGGTAGAAAAATGGCAGCAGTTGATTTGACTAATTATGGTATTACCGGTACGACGGAAATCGTTCATAATCCTTCCTATGATTTTCTTTATGAAGAAGAGCTTAAGCCTGAGCTTGAGGGCTTTGAAGTCGGACGCGTAAGTGAGCTTGGCGCTGTCAATGTTATGACAGGCATCTATACCGGACGTTCTCCCAAAGATAAATATATCGTAATGGATGAGAATTCCAAGGGTACGGTGTGGTGGACCACTGATGAGTACAAAAATGACAATCATCCTATGAGTGAGGATGTCTGGAAGCAGATGAAGGAGCTTGCCGTCAAAGAGCTTTGCAACAAGAGACTCTTTGTCGTTGACGCTTTCTGCGGAGCGAATAAGGATTCCCGCATGTCAGTGCGCTTTATTATGGAAGTGGCCTGGCAGGCTCATTTCATCAAGAACATGTTCATTCAGCCGACAGAAGAAGAGCTGAAGGATTTTGTTCCGGATTTCGTCGTCTACAATGCTTCCAAGGCTAAGGTCGAGAATTACAAGGAGCTGGGGCTCAATTCCGAGACCTGTGTCGCCTTCAATATCAGCAGCCGTGAGCAGGTCATCATCAACACCTGGTACGGCGGCGAGATGAAGAAGGGTATCTTCTCCATGATGAACTATTATCTGCCGCTGAAGGGTATTGCATCGATGCACTGCTCTGCCAATACCGATATGGACGGCAAGAATACCGCGATCTTCTTCGGACTTTCCGGCACCGGAAAGACCACGCTTTCCACTGATCCCAAGCGTCTTCTGATCGGTGATGATGAGCATGGCTGGGATGACAACGGCGTATTCAACTTTGAGGGTGGATGCTACGCAAAGGTTATCAATCTTGACAAGGATTCCGAGCCGGATATCTACAATGCCATCAAGCGTGACGCTCTTCTGGAGAATGTTACCCTCGACGATGCCGGCAAAATTGATTTCGCGGACAAGAGCGTGACGGAGAACACCCGCGTTTCTTACCCGATCAATCATATCGAGAAGATCGTTCTCAATGTCAATCCGACCTCTGCCGGTCCTGACGCTGAGAATGTGATTTTCCTTTCCGCAGATGCCTTTGGTGTACTTCCTCCGGTTTCCATTCTTACTCCGGAGCAGACAAAGTATTACTTCCTTTCCGGATTTACCGCAAAGCTTGCGGGAACCGAGCGCGGTATTACCGAGCCGACACCGACCTTCTCCGCATGCTTCGGCCAGGCATTCCTGGAGCTGCATCCGACAAAATACGCGGAAGAGCTGGTAAAGAAAATGGAGAAATCCGGCGCGAAGGCTTATCTGGTCAATACCGGCTGGAACGGCACCGGCAAACGTATCTCCATCAAGGATACCCGCGGTATCATTGACGCGATCCTGAACGGTGACGTAAACAAGGCTCCGACCAAGAAGATTCCGTTATTTGACTTCGAAGTTCCGACCGAGCTTCCCGGCGTTGACACGGGTATTCTTGATCCCCGTGACACCTACGCGGATGCTTCCGAGTGGGATGCGAAGGCCAAGGATCTTGCACAGCGCTTCATCAAGAACTTTAAGAAATACGAGGGAAATGAAGCAGGCAAGGCTCTGGTCGCTGCAGGCCCCCAGCTTTGATTTCTGAACAATAATTCTTTTGCGTTAAGGCAGATGCGCGCCAGGAGATTTCCTCTCCTGGCGCTTTTTACGATCCTGATCCCTGAATCCGCATGGTGAACAGGGATTTTTCGTTGCATCCAGAAAGGATTTTTCTATTTTTTTTGTTGATATTTCATAATAAAAAGAGTATAATTTATTCATAAGCGGAAAAGATCCTGGGGTGTTCGATACCCCTTCTGTTTTTGAACCTACATTGACATAAAGGGAACCCAAGATCGCAGGGCGGATGTCATGCCTCTTTTCTAAACGTGGAAGGCAGAAATCCTGTTGCGGGTACCCACCTGGCGGGATCGCTAGGAGTCAAAAGGGAGGGAACGGCATTCTGGGATCGCTTTATTTCAGGCAACTGTAAAAGCTTTCCAGTTCCTGCTTTTTCTGACGGCCAGGGTCCTTTGAGGGACTCTTTTCTTTTATCCATTTGAGCGGGAACCAGTCTGACACCGCAAAGGAACGGGCTGTGGAACCGAGATCATCAGGGATTTCAGTCTTGATTAAATATGCTGTTCTGGATGTACAGCGGAGGAGATTATTTATGGGAGTATCAAAAAGCTTTTTCGGCAATCTTTCCACAGGGGAAGCGGTTAACCTGTATCACATGGAGAATGCCTCCGGCGCTTATGCCGATGTGATGGATTACGGCGCCATATTGGTCCGCCTGGGAGTGCCGGATAAAAATGGAGAGATCAAAGATATTGTTCTCGGATATGATGACCTGAAGGAGTATGAGGTGAATTCCTGCTTCTTCGGCTCGACGATCGGTCCTAACGGCAACCGGATTGCAGGCGCGAAATTCACGATTGACGGGACAGTCTATTCCCTTGCGGCAAATGAGAACGATAATAACCTGCACAGTGGTCCGAATGGCTTTGAGAAGAAGCTCTGGACGGGAGAAGTCCTGGACGGAAAAAATGCCGTGTGCTTCAGCCGGATCAGTCCGGATGGGGAAAATGGATTTCCGGGAGAGTTTAAAGTGTGCGTTACGTATGAGCTTTCTGAGGACAATGAGCTTATCCTGACGTACGAGGGTGTGAGCGACAAGGCAACGGTGGCAAACCTTACCAATCATACCTACTTCAATCTGGAAGGAGAGGGCAGCGGGGAGGTGCTGGATCAGCTGATCATGATCCATGCCCAGGCTTTCAGCGCCATCCCTGACAGTGCGGCGATACCGACGGGCGAAAACCGCCCTGTAGAGGGTACTCCTCTGGATCTGCGCCAGCCGAAAAAAATCGGACTGGAAATCAATTCGGATTATGATCAGCTCGTTTTTACCGGCGGTTATGATCACAACTTTATCTGTGACAGTTATGAAAAGGGAGTGGTGAGAGAGATTGCTTCTGCTTGCAGTGAGAAAACCGGTATTGCCATGACGGTTCTGACGGATCTGCCCTGCGTGCAGTTCTATGCCGGAAACTTTATCAAACAGGAGAACGGCAAAAACGGCCATATCTATAAAAAACGCCACGGCTTCTGTCTGGAAACCCAGGTAGAGCCCAATGCCGTGAATGAGCCATCTTTCCATTCTCCCGTGATTGCGGCAGGAGAGAAGTATTTTACACGGACAATCTATCGCTTCACCGTTATTTGAATTCCGGCAAAAAAGCCGGGAGCATGAATTCATGCTCCCGGCTTTTTTATATCTGAGACACCTGCTCATGCAAATGAGCGTCTGAGCTTTGGATAAGCTTCCGTCATCCTTATTCCAGCTTCAGGTTCTGCGTGGAGGCTCCTTCCGTGTCAAAGCTGAAGGAAGGTCTGGCTTGAACAGAGACATTGCTGTGATCCTTGAGAGTGAAGGCCTGGCATACGAGAATACTCTCCCCGGGTCTGACCTCGGCCATGAAGTTGTCCAGTGCCCGGTTGTTGTTATTGGGGATGGCTGGCTCCAGGTTTTCTCCGTTCTGATATGCCTGCAGGTTTACATTGGCCATGGCGCTTGTCGCGTTTTCTCCTTTATTCGTAAAGGAATAATAATACAGAAGACAATCATTACCGGCATAGTCCTCGGCGATCTGGCAGCTGTCATATTGAATCGAGAAATTATCCGTGTCAAGAGCCAGGGTGACAACAGACTGGAAATTGACCAGATCCGAAGTGCTCTCCATAGCCGTGACTTCACCGTCTGCGTTTCTCTCACCGGAAGCAGCCGCGGCGGAGCCTTCAAGGGAGCTGCTGATTTCATCTTCGATATTCTTGAAATTAGCGGACATAATCTTGACTGTCTGGTCATCAAGAGTGACGATTTTCCATTTGCCGTTTTGCTTGATGAGAGGATAGGTGATCTCTGTCTCGGCAAACTGAAGCCCCAGTTCATTTTCCTTTGCGGCAAGAAGGGCAGCCAGCTTTTCCTGTGTATCTACATTTTCCAGGGTTTCTCCCGAAAAAGCGGAGGAAACGATATCTCTCAGGAACTCCGTTACGACAGCCTTGTACAGGTCGGTGCCGTCAGCGTACCGAAGGTGAGCGGTCACACGGGCTGTCCCTTCACCCATATTCAGAGAAGTATCTCTGATCGAAAAGGACAACTGGTTGTTGACATCCTGGAAGAACTGTTTGTAGGCAGGAGAAGTCACATCGGCGTTTTCCAGCGCGGAGATATCTTCATCCAGAAGGAGGGAAGACATTTTCTCAAAATCCATTTCCTGGATTGAACGGAGGAACTCTCTGGTGGCGTTTGCCGGTTTTTGCAGGGCTCTGTTGTAGAAGAACAGCAAAGAACTGACAGCTACAGCCAGAATTCCTACAAGGATAAGGGTGATGGCCATTCGTTTTCTGCGTTCGGCTTCTGCTTCCGGATCAGCAGGCAGCCTTCTGGGAATACGCTGACTCCAGCCCTTTTTGTAAATTCCGCTGGTGTTGACGGTCTTACCTTCCGGCTGGTTTGTCTCTTCGCCGCTTTCATTCTGACCATCCTCATCCTCGTCTTCGTCAGGACTGCGCATGGTAAAATTGCTTCCGATGGTTTCGGGATCGGGATCCGGATCTCTCATGGTAAAGCCGTTGGCAGACACATTCTCAAAAGGAACTTCCTCTTCGGAAACCTCCCCGGCAGGAGCATCTTCTTCAGAAATCTCCTCCTCCGCAGGAACATCTTCCTCAGAAACCTCCTCCTCCGCAGAAACTTCTTCTACAGAAACCTCCTCCTCAGCGGGAACATCTTCCTCGGAAATCTCTTCCTCGGCAGGAACTTCCTCTGCGGGAACATCTTCCTCAGAAATCTCTTCCTCGGCAGGAACTTCATCTTCGGAAACCTCCTCCTCGGCAGGAGCTTCATCTTCGGAAACCTCCTCCT
>CACZQU010000435.1 GCA_902783305.1 uncultured Lachnospiraceae bacterium
TCGACTGCGCGATTCTCATGAATCCGCAGACCTGGGTTGCCTCCGGCCATCTGGGCGGTTTCTCCGATCCTCTGATGGATTGCAGGGAATGCCATGAACGGTTCCGCGCGGACAAACTGATTGAGGATTTCTGCGCTGAGCATGATATCGCAATCCCAGGCGGAAGCGTGGATGGGTGGTCACAGGAGAAGATGATGGATTTCATCCGTACTCACCAGGTACCCTGCCCGTCCTGCGGGAAACATAATTTTACGGATATCCGCCAGTTCAACCTGATGTTCAAAACCTTCCAGGGCGTGACGGAGGATGCGAAAAACACGGTATATCTCCGCCCGGAGACAGCTCAGGGAATCTTTGTCAATTTCAAAAACGTGCAGAGAACCTCCCGCAAGAAGATCCCGTTCGGTATTGCCCAGATCGGCAAGTCCTTCCGGAATGAGATTACCCCTGGAAACTTTACCTTCAGGACCCGTGAATTTGAACAGATGGAGCTGGAGTTTTTCTGTGAGCCGGATACGGATCTGGAGTGGTTTGCCTACTGGAAGCAGTTCTGCCTGGACTGGCTCAGCTCCCTTGGGCTGAAGGCGGAGGAAGTAAGATACCGTGACCACTCCCCCGAAGAGCTCAGCTTTTACAGCAAAGCCACAACCGATGTGGAATTTCTGTTCCCCTTTGGCTGGGGTGAGCTTTGGGGCATTGCCGACCGTACGGATTATGATCTGACCCAGCATCAGAATGTCTCCGGCCAGGATCTGAGCTATTTCGACGATGAAAAAAAGGAAAAATATATTCCTTATGTCATCGAACCCTCCCTTGGCGCGGACCGTATGGTTCTGGCCTTCCTGTGCAGCGCGTATGACGAGGAAGTTCTGGATGCGGAGAAAAATGACGTACGTACCGTCCTTCGATTCCATCCTGCCCTGGCACCGGTAAAAATCGGTGTGCTTCCTCTGTCCAAAAAGCTCGCAGAGCCGGCGGAAAACATCTATCGGCAGCTCTCCAGGAAATACAATTGTGAGTATGACGACAGAGGAAATATCGGAAAGCGCTACCGCCGCCAGGATGAAATCGGGACACCGTTCTGTGTCACTTACGATTTTGATTCCGAAACAGATCAGGCCGTTACCGTTCGTTTCCGCGATTCGATGGAGCAGGTACGCGTACCCATCGCGGAGCTGGATGCTTATTTTGCCGATAAATTTGATTTCTGAAATAAAAAACACCAGGCATCAGCCTGGTGTTTTTTATGGTAATCGACTCATTCTGTATTATTCCCCGATGAAGCAGCACGCGTTTTGACGTGATGAAAATCAACGCCCTCCACGATTTCATCCAATGTCAGTCCTAATTCATCGGCAACCATCTTGACTTTGGCTATGCTGGGAATGTTGATATCCCATTTGTAGATGCTTCCTCTGGAAAAGTGAAGCTTATCCTCCAGCGCGTATATGGACATCCTGCGCTTGTAGCATCCTTTTTTCACATTCTCGTATAACCCCATGTAGCTGTAACTCCTTTCAGCAGTGCCTTTCGGCCTTTACGTAGACAGGGAAACGCAAAAACTCAGATCAAACCGCCTACAATGATTCCTCCTGCTGTCTCGGCCGGTGTCCTGCCGATACATTTACTGTATTATAATGAATTTCCATGGATTGTACAACTGTTTTTTTTCGCTGTGAATTGCAACGGTTAAACGAGAACAGTAACCTACGGGCTCCGGTAATCTTGACACTCTATCGGCAGAATGGTAGAATTTATATTACGACAGTTCATCATCAAAGAAAGTGGAATGAAGATGGAAAATAAAAAGTGGATATTAACCGGCTGTGCCGGTGCTGCGTTCTTGCTCGCCATAGCGGGACTCTTTCTTCAGTTCCTGCGACTGGATTTCACCCCCTTTCTGAAATATATTCCCGAGGCGTTTGTCAATTCCATAGGTTATTTGTCGGAATTTTTTCAGCTGGAGGATGGAAAGGTTGGATTTACCGGAATACAGCTGTTTTCCAGACTGGTGAAAATGGGAAGTCTTCCGCCGAAAAGCTCCCTGGAAGCCAGACTTCTGGAAGGCTTCGGATGGATGGTTTTTCTTCCCTTTGTGACAACCCTGGCCGGATATGCGCTGAGCTGTTTCCGGAAAAGGCCGGTCCGTGTTTCAGGCATGCTGATTACCCTGACAGGGACGCTTTTCCTTGTTTTCTCCACCCTGTTCTATTTCCCTGATACGCTCTACAGGGAAATCCCCAAAACAGCACAGGAGGTGGCGAGGACGATGGAAAACGCAGCCCCTCTTGTGGATCAGATCAAGAATACCTTTGGCTTTTCCGATCAGCTTACGGATTATCTTTCGGGCAATGCGGAGAATATCAAAGAGGTGATCGGATCTCTTTCTCCCGGCGATATGCAGAGAATTATCTTTCACAGCCTGGGACCGGGATGGTGGATGCTTTTTGCCGCTCTTGTGATGCAGTTCATTTCCTTCGGCATCGCTTCTGCAGCCGCAAAACCGTCGGGACAGCCCCATGCTCCGGCTAAGCCGGTACGAAATGAGACAAAGGAAAAGCGGAGGAAAATCCCCTGTGACGGGCCGGCAGTGATTGTGGAAACCGGGAAGCTGAAAGGAACCAGGATCCGTCTGAATATCGGTACCCGTCTGTCGGTAGGAAGGGATCCCGGACAGTGTACCCTGGTTCTTGAGGAGCAGGGAATCGAGCCGCTGCATTGTGTGATTTCCTTTGACCCGGCCGGAAATGAATACCACATCCGGGACTATTCCCGAAAAGGAATCCTTTACGAGGGAACGCTGCTGAAAACGAAGACGGTGAATCTTCTGCCTGGAGATACGCGGATCGGCCTCGGGAGCGAAGCGAATGTCCTTTATCTGGAGCTTGCCAAGCCGGATATGGTTACTTACAGCACCGGTTACCAGGAGGATAATGAGGGAACCTCCTGATCTGCAGAATAAACCGGTGATCCGGGCGAGGCCGGGTCCCGGAGTCATTTCATTGATTCATGAACAAAAAAGGAAGAGCCTGCCGTGCTTGCACGGACAGGCTCTTTTTTAGGTCACTGGAAAATCCGGCCATATCTTCCGGCAGTTGTTCGCCGGCTGGAACAGGCTGAAATTGCTCAGGCATTCCGGTAGTCATCAAGGATTCCTTTCGCTTCGCAGCGGACGGTTCAAAAAAGGTCTTGCGGCATGTACATTGAA
>CACZQU010000436.1 GCA_902783305.1 uncultured Lachnospiraceae bacterium
CGTTTACCCGTACGGTATTAAAGATCTGGCTGACAAGAATAACGGCAACCGCGATCACGACAAGGATATCCACGCACCATTTCACGATCGTGCGGATCGGATGATTATCCGTGTTTTCCCGATAGAAGCTTATTCCGGCCAAAACGAACCTCCGTAAAACTCTCCAGTTTCTGTCCATGGATGGAAAAAAGGGACCCGCATGATCCGAGTCCCTTTCTTCTGTCATCAAATTCAGCGAACTTTTTCCTTGACCTTTGCAGCTTTGCCGACACGGTCTCTCAGGTAGTTGAGCTTTGCACGTCTTACTTTACCGCGGCGGACAACTTCGATCTTCTCGATACGGGGAGAATGAAGCGGCCATGTTCTTTCAACGCCGATTCCGCTGGAAAGCTTACGGACTGTGAAAGTCTCTCTGGCTCCGCCGTTCTGTCTCTTCAGAACAGTTCCTTCAAATACCTGGACACGCTCGCGGTTTCCTTCTCTGATGATCGCGTATACTTTTACGGTATCGCCGACACGGAAATCGCAGACTGTTTCCTTCAGCTGCTGGTCTTCGATCTTTTTGATGATCTCGTTCATGTGATTCCTCCTAATTATCTGGGCGTTCATAATACCTTTTGTATAAGCGGACCGTCCGTAATCATATGCCCTGATACTTTAGCACAAAACGGGACCGTATGCAAGCGGATTTTTCATCAAATTTTACGCTTTTATCAGGCTCTCCAGCGTTTCAAAAAGCGAATCCGGCTGCACGGGTTTTGACAGATGCGCGTTGAGGCCTGCCTGCAGGCTGCGCTGTACATCTTCATCAAATGCATTTGCCGTAAGCGCAATGATCGGAATTGTCTTTGCATCTTCTCTGTCCATCGCACGGATCATCTTTGTTGCTGTCAGTCCGTCCATCTCCGGCATACGCATATCCATCAGGATCGCGTCATAATACCCGGCCTCATGTTCCGAGAATTTTTCGACAGCGATCTTACCGTTCTCTGCCAGATCGGCCTGCATCTGACGGGTTTCCAGGACCATCATCATGATCTCCGCGTTGATCTGCACATCCTCCGCCAGCAGGATCCTGCGGCCTGTAAGATCTGCTTTCCTGTCCGCGGCTCCCATTGCGATGTTTTTCCGCTTGACTGCAGATCTGAATTCTTCAAGGACGGCACCGGCGAAAAGCGGTTTCGCCAGGAAGCTGTCCACGCCCGCCTGGATGGCTTCTTCCAGAACGTCATCCCATCTGTATGCAGTTAGAATAATAATAGCCGATTCATTTCCGACGATCTCCCGGATCCTTCGTGCAGCTTCGACGCCGTCCATTTCAGGCATCTTCCAGTCGACAAGGATCAGATTATACGGAGATCGGCGTGCATGACGGAGCCGCACCATTTCCACTGCTTCCGCTCCCGAAGAAGCGATCTCCGCTTCAATTCCCGCCTTTCCAAGGACAAGCTTTGCATGTTCACAGGCGATTGGATCATCATCGACAATAAGCACGGACATATCTTCCGGACGGATCTCTGCAGAATCCTCTCCGGATTCCTTTCTGTTGGAGTCTGTAAGGGTAACCGCGATTGTAAAAGTCGTTCCCTTCCCTTTTTCGCTCTCGACTTCGATATTTCCGTTCATCATCTCTACGATGTTCTTGGTAATGGCCATTCCCAGTCCGGAACTTCCGTATTTATTGGTAGACGACGCATCCTCCTGGGCAAACGTATCAAAAATGTGCGGGATGAACTCCGGGCTCATACCTATGCCTGTATCGGAGATCCTGAAAGAAATCGTCGACTTTCCGTCAAATCTGGCTTTTCTCTCCACCGTCAGTTCGATATTCCCGCCGGAAGGGGTGAATTTTACTGCATTGCTCAGGATATTGATCAGGACCTGGCGCAGCTTCATGTTGTCCCCGATATAAAAATCGTCTATATGGCCAATGATATGGCACTGATAATCGATCCCTTTCTCCGAAGTCTGCCCGCTGAAGAGCGTATTGATGGCTTCCAGAAGCTTCCGGAAGGAGAATTCTTCGTTTTTCAGGGTCAGCCGGCCGGATTCTATTCTGGACATATCCAGGATATCGTTGATCAGATTCAGCAGATGATCCGCAGACGATCCGATCTTTTCAAGATATCCCCGGATCTTTTCCGGCGTCTCCGGATCGTTCAGCGCAATATTATCCAGTCCGATGATCGCGTTCATGGGCGTTCTGATCTCATGGCTCATATTCGACAGGAACGTGGTCTTCGCTTTATTTGCCTGTTCCGCAGCGGTAAGGGCTTCGTTCAGGATCTGTTCACGGGCCATCGTCTCGCGAATTTCCGCATCAATGACCGTCAATCCCAGCCCGATCTCATTGACCGTCTTTGTCTTTGCACCGTCACCTCTGTCTACAACACCTGCTGCACGGATCATTTCATAGTATTCACTGTCTCCGTGATTTACAAGATAGCGGTAGGCCAGGATCTTTTCCTTTTCAAGTCCCTTACGGATATTCTCCGGCTCCAGGAAAGCAAGGAAACCTTCTCTGAATTGTTCTGCAACATTTGTCTCAGCAAACTGTGCGAACACTTCTTTAAAGGGGAAATGATCTCCCTCTTTATACTGCCCTTTAATATTCGGATCAGCTCTGTAGCAGACTGCTTCCCCGCTGTCCAGATCAACATGATATACACTGCGGTAATCCGCTGCCATAGCGGTGATCATATTGTCGAGCTGGGTCCTTCTTTTCTCTTCCGCAAGAAGCTTATCCTGAAGGGCCAGCCTCTGTTCCATCTCCTCCTGTTTGGCACGGCCTGCTGCTTCAGCCGTCTCCTGTTCCAGTCTCAGCTTTGCAGTCCTCCTGCTCTGCAGAATGATATACAGGAACATTGCTATAAGGGCGGCAATTGTCAGGACCGACTGGACAACGCTCTTTGTGATGATCCCGGCTGAGATCGAACTGATCTTTTCGGTAATGACGCTTTCCCTGATCAGATACGTCAGAAGCCAGTCCGTACCGGGTATGGGAACATAACTCAGCGTTTCCCGGATCCCGTTATAATTGAAGGATGTCTCACCCCTGACGCCATTCTGAAATTCAGAGAGAAAAGAATCATAAGAATAATTGCTCTCGTAAACGGCAGACTGCATAGCTGTCAGCAGATTGTCTTCCACTGCCAGGCCGCCCAGAACGGTATCGGAAAGAGCGATGCCGTCTTTAGTATAGATATTGCAGAAAGTCGAATCGCCGGAGCTGGAACTCATGGAAACGCCCTGGAGCATCTCATCCATATCGATCTCCATGAAACAGACTTTCAGTTCTTTGCCGCCCATCACAAGATCGACCGGGACAGCGATGATTACTTTTTTGTCATGGGAATGAAGATTCAGGATGGAGATATCCGGTCCGTCCAGCGAAGTATAATCAAAGGAATAATCGCTGATATTATCCTGCTGGCCGTCCGCTGTATAGATCTTCCCTTCCGTATCCACGAATGCGAACTTTTCCGTGTTGTACAGCAGCCTCATTTTCGCCTGATAGCGCTGCAGATGGTCTGCGTCCGTAAGATCATTTTCCTCCAGGAGGCTTACTGCAGTTTTCAGATCCCTGATCTTATTCTGCAGGTTGTTTTCCACGACCTGCTCTCTGCGCCCGGCCAGCTCATCCAGATAAAGGAGGCTGACTGTGCGGACCGCTTTTTCAGTATCATCTCTGGCACTCTTTGCGATCCAGACAGTACCGGCGACGAGAATGATCAGCACAA
>CACZQU010000437.1 GCA_902783305.1 uncultured Lachnospiraceae bacterium
CTTGCACTCACTAAGTACCGACGCCTGCGGATGGCCATTTCTAGGGTACCATTCGCCTCACGCGCGGGGAAGGTTAGACCGTGAATAATAACCTTTTCAGATCCCTGATTTACTGACGTCCTTCAGGACGTCATACATTGTCTCCTTTCAACCGAACGTTTTTCCGCCGTTCGTCCGTTTACGGAAACCGGTTCTGTTATGCCTTCCTCCCCTCAGCAGAAGGAACACAGGAAATCCGCCCTCTATAGACCCGGCCGTTTTTCCGCTTCAATCTCTTGCGATCTGAATATACATGACCTGTGACTTCTGCTCTTCGATCTGTTCCTTCGTCATGATGCCCTGAGACTGCATATCTGCCTTGATGAATTTTCCGGTCACTTTATCTGTTGCGGTCAGGTGTAATATTCCGTCAGCAGCCAGCGCAAAGTTTACTTCGATCGGAGATCCCTTGGGCATGGGCTTATCAAACTCAAGGACAGCATCTCCCAGCACAAAGTCGGGATTGATATCATAGCTTTCCGATGTGATATCCGATTCATATACCACCAGCTTCACGCTGACCTGATTATCGGCAAAGGTCGAGCAGGGCAGGCTTTCTTCCAGCGGAACCTCACTGTCTTTATAGATCAGGTTCTCGACATATAATTCTCCTTCAGGTGTTCCGTTATCCCGGACCAGCTCCACGCCGAAGCTCTTTGAGGTGATATTGACGATAGTGACATTCCTGCCCCCGGTAACTTCCCTGTCTCCTCCAAGTGAGAATACTTTTCTCTTCTTGCTGTCCTCATCCGTCTGATCTGAGTGAGGTTCAGAACCGGGATCGGTATCGGTATTCCCACCCAATTCATCAATAAGATCGCTGCATTCCTTCGCAAAAATAGCCGCTCCCTTGGCTACTGCCTCATCCGGGTCATACATCCGTTTCGGAATATCCGGATATTTCTGGTTCAGGATATTTTCCACCTGAAGCATCCTGGAAGAACCGCCTACCAGAAGCATTTCATCGATCTTCTCTACGCCCTTTGCTTTTGCCGCTTCTATGGCTTTATCCACCTCATCAATGGATCTCTCCAGCAGAATGCTGGTGAGCTGTTCAAATTTTTCCCTGGAAAGCTCAATCCTCGCTTTCATTCCGGCAGCGACTACAGGGATCTTCACACTCTTCATCGTGGTCAGCATCTTTTTGTATTTTTCGGAAGCCAGACGCATATCCTGTTCAAACTGTAAAGCTTCATCCGGCTCAAAGGGATCTTCAAAATTATTCTGGGAACGGAATTCTTCCTCAAGATATACCATCATTTCTTTGTCCCAGTTCTGACCGCCAAGCTCATGATCTCCGCCTGTGGCAATGGCCCGGATCACCTTTTTTCCGTTCTCCTCTTCGATGCGGATGATCGTCACATCAAAGGTTCCGCCGCCAAGGTCATATACCATGATCGTCTTGTTTACTTCGCCCTTTGTCACACCATAGCAGATTGCAGCTGCCGTCGGCTCGTTGATGATGGAGATGACATTCAGTCCGGCAATGACACCTGCAGCCTTGGTGGCTTCACGCTCTGCGGTTCCGAAATACGCCGGGCAGGTAATGACCACATCCTTGATCTCCTCGCCCAGATTGGCAGAAGCATCCTGTACCAGCTTTTTCAGAATAAAGCTGGATATCTGAGCCGGAGAAAAATCCTTTCCGCCGTATTCTATGGCGAAATCCGTTTTTCCCATAAGCCGCTTGACAAGAGAGATGGAGGATTTTGGCTCCAGCACAGTGTTTGCCTTGGCCGTTTCACCTACCACTACATTGTCCTCGCTCTCAAAATAGACCACGGAGGGCGTCACATTGCTGCCTTCAAGATTCGGGATCACTTCCGCCTCACCGACGTCATTGATGTACGCGATGCATGAATAGGTGGTTCCAAGATCAATTCCTACTGTTCTTCCCATTTTTTATTCCTCTCTTTCCAGATCTGATGCAGCTTCCGGTACTGCAGGAGTAAATACATATGCCGCAATGTTCTCTTTCACGATCACACGCCC
>CACZQU010000438.1 GCA_902783305.1 uncultured Lachnospiraceae bacterium
CATCTCCGGCATAGCCGGGATTTCTCCTGTTTCAGAGAAATCTTCTGTCTGTATCTCTCCTTCATCCGGTTTCTCATAACAAGCATCCGTATGCAGATGCTCTTCGAGGCCGCAGGCCAATGTCTCCTCATAGGTCACGCTGAAGCAGGCATCCGTGTGCTGGTGCTCGATGACCTCAGGACGGGTGCAGATCAGCTGTCCAAGCTCATCATAACAGTTCACATCATGAGTGTGAAGGATCACTTCCTTTTTTCCGCAGGGAGGCAGAATCTCCTCCTCTCCGGTAACCGCAGCCTGGTTTCCTGATCCTTCCGGCGACAGTCCCATCTCCGTAAAAGAGCCTGCGTCAGTTCCATAACCCGCCATACCTTCAGCCGGAGACTCTGCCACAATTGCAGTACCAGGTGTCATTTCAGGCACGGATTCACTGATCAGGGGTTCCCCCGGGATCGTCTCTGCGGATGAGGCTGCCGCGTCTGCCGGCAAAACCCCTCCATAGCATTCCGCAGTATGGGTATGCGCCTCCACTTCCTTCAGCGGGCAGACCAGCACTCCATCCTTGTAACAATTCTCATCATGCTTATGAACAATAGTGAGAGGGCTGTCCGCATACGGGCAGAGCAGTTCCCTGTGCTCAACCATGGAATAGCATTCCTGGCTGTGGAGATGCTCCTCCATGCCGCATACCGGATCGATCGTCATCGTGATCGCCGGAAGGATCAGCATATACGTGGTAACAAAAATAATCACACACGCAACCATTGTCACAGCCCTGTTCCAGGGTCCTTGTCTATAGAATTTCTTTACAAGCTTTAAAAGCTGTTTTTCCATCATTCGCATCTCCTTTCCGCTCCTGTCGAAGCTGATTTCAATGTATATTTCAATATCATTCGGTATAGTCTCCAGTTAACTTAAGTGTATTCTGATTTGCTTTGTCCGTTCCAATCTCTCCGGAAAAGGGGATGGCATATCCGGCTAAATTCTTCGGGATTCTGTCACTTTATTGTGCTAATTTACTAAAAATCCCCTTATAAATTTGGTTAAAGTATTATACCTTATCGGACAGAAGGCAGTCAATCTATTATTATTGTTTTCACAGAATACTCACAAATTACCCTGAAGGAAACACACAACGGTAACAAAAAAAGCATCCAAAAACGCACCATATAGATGAGTTTCCGGATGCCTGAAGGACATCTTGATTTACCCTGATCCATCAGAGAAGCAATTGTCTGTCTGTTCCTTTTATTCTTTCCAGGACCGTAAAATACTCTCTTCAGCACAGATAACATCTGCCGCCGTACTGTTTTTTCAGATTCGTTCATTTCTGCCTATAGAACTGCTCCTCTGATTTTCCCGACGGAGGTATAATTCTGCAAAACAGCTTTCAGATCTGTCCCTTCCGGTATGCTTTCTTCAGATGACAGAACATTTTTCTCGATCAGCGACATCGAGCCGTCCGGGTAAATGGTTTTCTGATACTGATCCATGTAAAGCTGCTTTCCTGCAATTTTCCGGTCGTAGAGAATCCCTTTGTACTCATCCAGCGGGCAGCCGGGAAAATTTACGTTCCAGATCTCACTGCTGCCGATATTCTTTTCCAGCAGATTCTTCGTCACCCACAGCAGGTTCTCTTTCATTACCTCCTGACAGGGGGAGGCCTTCGTCGAAAAAGCCATGGCAGGAATTCCGTTCATCCGCGCTTCCATGGCTGCGGCCACTGTTCCGGAATACGCTATATCGTAGCCTGCATTCCACCCATAATTCACTCCGGAAAAGACAATGTCCGGAGCAAACGGCAGAAGCTCCGCCAGAGCGGCCTTTACGCAGTCTGCAGGTGTTCCTGAAACACTATAGGCTTTTTCCACAGATACCGGATAGTCCGGCCTGAGTCTGATCCGTTTTTCCATGCCGAGGGATAATCTATGGGACATTGCGCTGCATTGTCTTTCGGGGGCAGCGATCCAGACTTTACCGATCTGTACGGCCATGGCTGCAAGATCCTGAAGACCCTGAGCATCAATTCCATCATCATTCACCAGTAATATTCTCATTTTCTCTGATCCTTCTTTGTTCTCGTTCGACAATCTGTTCCGCTTTCTCAGTGATTCATATAGATTCTCCGGGATGGAAGATACTGGTTGTGCATCGCCTCCCGTCATTCATCCGGAGGGGACAAAGCCCGGCAGACAGATCATCCATCGTTTCCCGTCGGCAGTCCGGTTACCGCCTACCATCTGCTGTCCGTCAGGGTGCGGTTCTCCAGATGGAGATATGACTTCGGAATTGCGGGAGCAGGTAGCGGGAAACGATCCGCAGGAATCATGTACCAGGATCATATTTCTTTGTCCGTCAGATAAACGTCCCCTGGCTAATTTTGACAGGTGCATTTCGTGATTGAATGTGCTAAACTGACATTGTCTGTCATGGGAGCCTGCGCTGTCCCGATCCGGTTTTCCAGACCGGTCTGTACTATACAGCGGTTGACCGCGGTTGGTTTTCTCATTTATTACGACGTTTTTCAAGCCAGTATATCTGACATACAGACACATTCGTGTCTGATTGGCTAAGGATCTGTGCATAAATGATTGCGGTGCAAAATGACTCCTACGGATTGTTCCGTGC
>CACZQU010000439.1 GCA_902783305.1 uncultured Lachnospiraceae bacterium
CATTACCTCAACCGAAGAGCAGAGTGTGGACTTCCGGAATAGTCCGTGCGTTGACAGCGTTCTGCACCTGAAACTCAACGACCTGACAGAGGAATATGACGAAGAAGGAATTCCATACGGACGTCCTCTTCCGGAGCAGAGGGATCTTGATGGTTTGAAAGCATTTGCGGACAAACTTGAGACCGAACGACTGATCATTCACTGCTGGGAGGGCGTTTCACGCTCTTCAGCAGTGGCAGCGGGGATATATGAATATCGCGGCTGCGTGGATACGCTGCGTACAACCCAGTGCTTTGTTCCGAATCGGCGAATCTATGCGCTGGTATGCCGTGAGCTCGGTATACATCCCGGTAACCTCTGCTATGAATCCATTCCCGATAAAGGTTTTTCCCTGCTTGTTCTCCAGAGAGGCGGAAGGAAATAAGATGGAATACTTTAAGCTCAGAAAACCGGACAGCTACATTGTATCCTGCTTGAAAGAGATCCCGGAAGAACCCAAAGGAATCGTAATAGCGATACACGGGTTTTCCAGCTGTAAAGAGTGCGCCACTTACCAGATGCTTCTTAGAAGAATGCCGGCTGCCGGCTATGGCGTAATTGGAATAGATTTGCCCGGACACGGCTCGGAAGAGTCTTTACTGGAGGTTCTCAGGATAGAAGGAGCCCTAAACAGCATAGAAGCAGCGGAGAAATACGCGGTTGAACGCTATCCGCGCATGAAGATTTGCTACTTCGCCTCAAGTTTTGGAGCGTATCTGACGGGGCTGTATATAAGCACAAGGCCTCACGAGGGGAGAAAAGCTTTCTTCCGCAGCGCAGCGGTCAATATGCCGAGTCTGTTTGTAAAAGAGAATCCGACGCAGGCAGACAGGGAGGTGCTTGCGGAAATGGAGAAAAATGGTTACTACGACAGTGTTATTGATCTTGGCAAGCCGGTACGCATCGTAAGAGAAATGTATCACGATCTGGAAACAACGGATTTGTTTGAACTTTTTGCTCCCGAACATTATGGGAAAAACAGAGTGATGATGGTTCACGGTTCGGACGATGCGGTTATTGATCCGAAAGCCGCCAGGGAATTTGCGGACAGATTCCATATACCTATGATGATTTTCGATGGTGAAGGCCATTCTTTATCCGACCATCCGGATACGCCTGACCTGGTCGCAGATCTCGCCATCTCGTTTTACAATATGGAATAAAATAAAGAAAGATATGTGAATCCCTATACAATAATATAAAAACAGCACGTGCCAAAAATCCCATATCTGAAGGCAGGGAACACAGCACGTGCTTTTTGCAGTACGGTCAGAGCTTAAAGAATCAAAAATAGAGAGTGTTTCTGCTGTTACAAACAGAAATATCCATTTTTCATGACATATGGACGTTCAAATGATTATATGTCATTTCAACGCCTTTTTCAGCGAAGGAACTGCGTATATTCTCGTTAAGATTAAAGAAAACATCCCAATAATCTGTGCCGTTGCACCAAACACGAACAGTATATTCGATGCAGCTGTCCTTGAACTCACTCAGTCGTATGAATGGAGCAGGATCATTCAGAATCCGGCTGTCTTTGGAAACTGCATCCAAAACTGCAGCTTTAACATCTTCCGTGCTGCTCTCGTATGACGCTGAGATGATCCTGTCGACACGTCGAAGAGGTTCCCGGCTGTAATTTTTGATCGTGGCTCCTGTTACGTCGCTGTTCGGTATGTTAACGGCTACATTGTCCAGCGTGTTCAGCTGGGTGTAGAAGAGACCGATTGTCTTGACTGTACCTGCCTTGCCGGCAGCTTCAACATAATCTCCCGCTCTGAACGGTTTCGATATCAGCAGCGTTAATCCAGAGAAGAGGTTCGCAAGGATGTTCTGGACAGAAAGAGAAAGTGCAAGACCTGCAATACTGATCAAAGCCACAAGGGATGTTGTAGGAATCCCTAATGCGCCTGCGACAATAATCGCCGTAAGGATCCAGAGAAAAATCTTAATTGCGGAAAGGATAAACCCTTTGAGCGTGCCATCCAGTTTTGATACACTGTTAAGCAATCTGGTGACTAATCTCAAAATCAGCTTCAAGACAACGAAACATACCAGGAATGTCAATACAGAGCTGATGAGAGTAGACAATGCCATAGAGCCTATGGATACTTTGCTTAAAGCACCGTAATCCAGATCGTTAAAGTTCATTTCGCTTAATTCCAGGTCCATTAAAGCATGCTCCTTTCACGTGATTTTTCTTTATAGTACTTCGTAACTCGAAATTAATCAATATCATTTGATTGATATTTTCCTTCATTTTGTTGTGTATGCTCGTTTTTCCTGATATAATTCATTACAAGATGAAATTCTTCTCATCGTTTGACGTAAAAGAAGAGGAATCGTTATGAATGAGATAGAAAGGTTAATAGAAATCGTTGAAAGGCTGAGAAGCGAGGACGGCTGCCCGTGGGATCGAATGCAAACCCACGAAAGTCTGAAACCGGAATGCATCGAAGAAGCAGCAGAAGTCATTTGCGGAATCAATATCCTGGAGGAGACAGGTGACGCTGAGAATCTCAAGGAAGAACTGGGGGATCTTCTCCTTCAGGTGATTTTTCACGCAGTTATGGCAGAAGAGGAAGGATTATTCACTTTTGATGATGTCATTAAAACTGTTTCGGAAAAGATGATTCGGAGACATCCGCATGTTTTTTCAGGAGCGAAGTATGAATCTGAAGAGGAACAGCTTGCAGCGTGGGAGAGATTAAAGGAAGCAGAAAAGCTCGGAAAAGAATGGTGCAAGGATTATCTGCCTGCAGCTTTTGACGAGGCGGAAGCAATGATTCAAAAAGCCAGACAGCGCAAAAATATACTTTGATATATATTTCTGAGGCTTATATTGTCTTTCTTTCAATTTTCCTTCTTTCATGTTAAAATGATACACAAAGAACGGCTGAAGGAAAGCGACGTCTATAGTAACTGAAAAAACGTTGATTGCTGTAAAACATGTGAGCTGGGGTGAATCATGAAAACTGAACGGCCTTATCCTGGACTTCATATCACAAAGAAGGGAAGCAGAAGTGCACAGAGCGGCCATCCATGGATCTATGAGGAAGAGGTTTTGACTGACCAGGGTGGCTTGGAAAACGGAAGTCTTGTGGATGCGGTCTCAGAAAACGGCAGATATCTCGGGACAGGACTCCTGAGTAAAAATAGTAAGATCCGCATCAGACTGTTATCTGATAATGCCAATGATCGGTATGACGAGGCTTTCTGGAGAAGAAGAATAGAATACGCATGGAATTACAGAAAGACCGTCATGAGAGATGATGTCTGCTGCTGCAGAATCATATACGGAGAAGCAGACGGTTTTCCGGGTCTGACAGTGGACCGTTTTTCAGATCTTTTGAGTGTGCAGTGTTTTTCATTCGGGATGGAACAGAGAAAAGAGCTACTTTATCATTTGCTGCTCGACGTTCTTCATAAGGACGGACAGACTATCCGTGGTATCTTTGAAAGGAATGACAATGCACTCAGGGAAAGGGAAGGCCTGATTAAGAATAAAGGCTGGTATTATTATGAAGGCGAGCAGACTTCAGATTCTGCAATAACGGAAATCATGGAAAACGGCATACGGTACCTTGTTGATGTAGAAACTGGACAAAAAACCGGTTTCTTTCTCGATCAGAAATACAACCGCCTTGCCGTATCTAAGCTTTCAAAAGGGAAGACGGTTTTGGACTGCTTCACGCATACGGGATCCTTTGCGTTGAATGCTGTTATGGGAGGGGCCGCTCATGTGACAGCGGTGGATATTTCAGATATGGCTGTTCAGATGGCGAGAGAGAACGCTTTACACAACGGAATGCAGGATCGGATGGATTTTATGACAGCAGATGTGTTTGAGCTTTTACCGGAACTGGCATCCAAAGGTCAAAAACGGTATGACTTTATCATATTAGACCCTCCTGCGTTCACCAAATCGAAAAAAACAGCCTCCAATGCACAACGCGGCTATAAGGAAATCAATTATAGAGCGATGAAGCTGCTTCCGCGGGGTGGATACCTTGCTACAGCAAGCTGCAGCCATTTTATGCCGTCAGAGCAGTTTGAAATGATGCTGAAAAGCGCTGCGAAAGATGCCGGCGTCAGTTTGCGGCAGATTGAAGTTCGGCAGCAGGCGCCGGACCATCCTATCCTGTGGAATGTCCCTGAGACAGATTATTTGAAATTTTACCTGTTTCAGGTGTTTTAGTATACCGGTCAATCAGGTGTTATCGAATCATATTGTTTATTCATTTCCTGCTACTTGATTATATTGGTTTTTTCCTGTATGATACGTTTTCCAGTGAGGGTTTTGAAATGAAAAGAAGTTATTTTATCTGTGCTATTTCGGTATTGCTTGTGTTAACTGAACTGATTGGTGCTTGTCCGATTGCTGACGCAGATCTGAACAACGAAGAGATCATTCAACAGGAAGCAATTCAGCAGCTATTTGATGACTATATTGAGAGAACAGGAGTAAATCCGGACCTGATTTCCGTAGGATATGTTTATACCGCGACCGGAGAAACCTGGTATCACAATGAGGATAAATGGTATTATTCCGCAAGCCTGTATAAAGTGCCGCTTATGATGCTGCTGGCAGAGCGGGAAGCAAACGGGGAACTTGATGCAGATTCAGAAATCAACGGCATGACGCTCTCTGCAATTGAGGAAGAAGTTTTGATCAGCTCAAACAATCCCGTAGCATATTCCACCATGCTGTATATAGCTCAGCCAAATGAGTGCAGAAAAATGTTTCAGAGGTATTCCAGCCTTTCCGAAGACTATTATTCATGGGAATTTTACAGTTACAGCTACTTTACCGCCAGATTTGTGACTGACGTGATGAAGACGTTGTATGAAAACAGCGATTGTTTTCCAAGATTGATCGATTATATGAAACAGGCGCAGCCCAACCACTACTTCCGCCTGGAACTCGAAGATGCAGGCCTGGAGATTGCACAAAAGTACGGCAGTTATCATGATGAAGATGAAAAAGACTGGAATCATACCACAGGTATCATCTATACTCCA
>CACZQU010000440.1 GCA_902783305.1 uncultured Lachnospiraceae bacterium
CCAGTATCGCACACAACGCGGTCTTTGCCGATTTTTTCAGATTTTCCCTGATATCGTTCTTCATGGTAATTCCTCCTTATATATTCACCCCGCATGTCTTATCACTGCGGGTTTTATTTTTTACAGTTCCGAAGTATACAGGCCATTTGTGATAAAAAAGTGGGAAAGTTATGTCTATTTTGTGAACGGAGCCGGACTGAAAAAATACCATCTGCGTTTCGTGTGAAGAAATGATTGCCCTGTCCCGGTTCAAGTCCTCTTGAAAACCTTCCCGGTTTCCTGTATCATAAACGTATATTATGTATGGTGCCATAGTGTACTGCGGCTCCATGCTCAAGGAAAGGAAAGGAGGATTTTCTTTATGGAAGATATTCTGATGTTTCTGGAAGCGGTTCTGGAGAATATCGCTTCATTTGCTATTGTCCTGTTTGAATTTATCGGTGTGGGAATCATCATCTGGAGCGGTATCACCGGCTTTATCAAATGGCTGAAGCGTGACTCGCATACCGGTATCTACCTGGCAAGGGGTCTTGCCATGGGGCTGCAGTTCAAAATGGGCAGTGAGATTCTCCGTACCGTCATCGTCCGGGAGTGGAAAGAAATCGCCACAGTCGCGGGCATCATTGTCCTGCGTGCTTCCCTTGCCTTCCTGCTCCACTGGGAGATCAAGCAGGAGGAAAAGGAAAAGCACGCGGAAACCGCCGAATAACAGGAGGGAATAAGCTATGGAAAAAAACAACAGGCCAAAGCCCCGTGAGAAAAATGTCGTCGGACAGGGCAGCAGCGTAAAGCGCCGGGGAAGCGGAACGGGTACCGGGCCGGTAGGAAGCGGACAGAACCTGAATCAGCGGCGTCCAGGCGGCTCTGCGCAGGGTGGACAAAAGCCCGGACAGGGCAGCCCTACAGGTGGTTCCCGGCCGCCTTATGGCGGTTCTGCGCGGCCGCAAAGCCCCGGCTCCAACCGTGTCGGGGGGTATGGTTCTTCCCATCGCGGCGGCGGCCTCAACCCGATCGTCATCATCATTGTCCTTGCCGTCATTCTTCTTGGCGGCGGAGGCGGACTGAGCGGTCTTCTCGGAGGCGGAGACTCCGGCCTTTCCACGACCAATACCAATACCGGAAGCTCCTATACTTCCCAGTCCGGCCAGACATCCTCTGCCGGCACTTCTTCCGGAAGTACGGCAGGTCAGTATTCCGGGAGCAGTTCCTCGGGCGGGCATACCACTGTGGCGGACAACCGCGGCGTTCTGAACCGGGAGGTTTCCTCCAAGGCCAGGAACAAATATACGTCGCTCAAGGGGAACGGTTCTGACCGTACCACCATCCTGGTGTATATGTGCGGCACTGACCTGGAATCCCGCAGCGGCATGGGAACCAGCGATCTTTCCGAAATGGCCAATGCAAAGCTGGGAAAAAACATCAATCTCCTGGTGTATACCGGAGGCTGTTCGCGGTGGCGCAATACTATCGTAAACAGCTCCAGAAACCAGATTTACCAGATCCGCGACGGAGGTCTGGCGCTGATCGAGGACAACATGGGAACAGGCTCCATGACGGATCCGGAAACCCTGCTGACATTTCTCACCTGGGGTAAGAAGAACTATCCGGCTGACCGCTATGACCTGATCCTCTGGGATCATGGCGGCGGCTCCTTAAGCGGATATGGCTACGATGAGAAGAACAGCCGCAGCGGCTCCATGTCCCTGGCTTCGCTGGGCAGCGCTCTGGAAAAGGCCGGGATGAAGTTTGATTTTATCGGATTTGACGCCTGTCTGATGGCCACTGTGGAAAATGCCTCCATGCTGACCAAATATGCCGATTATATGATCGCCTCCGAGGAGACCGAGCCTGGGATCGGCTGGTATTACACCAACTGGCTGACAAAGCTTTCCTCTGATCCTTCCATGGCCGCCCTGGACATCGGCAAGCTGATCGTGGATGATTTCGTCTCCACCTGCCAGAGACAGTGCCGGGGACAGTCTGCCACCTTGTCCGTCGTAGATCTGTCCGAGCTGCAAAGCACCCTTGGGCCTCAGCTGAGCGGCTTCTCCCAGGATATCCTCCAGAAGATCCGGAACAGCGAATATCATTCCATCGCCGCTGCCAGGAACGACGCCAGGGAATTTGCCCGGTCCTCCGCCATCGATCAGATCGATTTCGTGGACTTTGCCAACCGGTGCGGTTCCAGCCAGGGGAATGCTCTGTGCCGTGTCCTCCTGGACGCCGTAAAATATAACCAGACCTCCACAGGGATCAACAATGCCTATGGCTTGTCGGTTTACTTCCCGTATAAGAAGATGTCCAACGTCAGCACAGCGGTCAAAACCTATGACGCCCTGGGCATGGATGACGATTTCACCGACTGCATCCGTGAATTTGCCAGCCTCCAGCTGGCCGGTCAGTCCGCGTCCCAGACCAGCGGTCTCCCCACGGACTCC
>CACZQU010000441.1 GCA_902783305.1 uncultured Lachnospiraceae bacterium
AGTACCGCTACGCCGAGGACGAGTGAGAACGTGCCATTTCGGGTACCATTCGCCCGCGCGTGGCTTTACGGTTAATCCGTGAGTAGTAACCCCGCAGTTTTCCGTTCTTCTCCCGGCAGCAGTTCCCTCACCGGCGGGCGGATTTTCTTTCTCGTCATCTCTACGATCCCCAGTCCGGTGATATCCACCACCTCACAGGGAACAGGATCTGTACGGACGTATCTGTCCAGAGCCTGGATCAGTTCATTCCGTTCCTCCTCCCGCTTCATTTTAATGAAATCCACAAGAATCATCCCGGAAAGATTCCGCAAACGCAGCTGCCTGGCAATTTCAGCGGCTGCCTCCAGATTAATCCGCCGGAAGGTCTCCTGCTTCTCCTTTCCGGCAAGACACTTTCCTGTATTGACATCAATGCTGACAAAAGCTTCCGTCTGCTCAATCATCAGATACGCCCCGCTTTTCAGCCAGACTCTCGTATTCAGGATTTCATCGATGGTTTTGCGGAAACGATATAATGAGCCAAGGGGAAGGAGGGGATCACGATACTGCCGCACAAACGCCAGGGATTCCTCTGGTAACGGGGATGGCATACCGTCCCTGGAAAGGCACCTGCAGTCAGAAATTTCTTCCCTGCATCGCCGCAGCATCTCATCCCCCTCTATGATGATCTCGTCACTGCTGCCGGCCTGACGCAGAAAATCCGCGATAACCCGCCGAAAAGGAGAATCCGGCTGGTACAGAAGGCTCCCTGCTTTGCGCATCGTGCCAAACGTCAGAATCTGGTCAAAGCGGCCCTTAAGCTCGTTAAGCTCTGCGGCAAGCTCTTCTTCCCCGGCACTTACAGCCTGTGTACGGACAATGAGACCATATCCGAAGCTCTCTCCAAAGCCGTCCGTCAGCCGGGAGGCTGTCTCCCGCAGCCTCTCGCGCTCTGCCCCGACAATTTTCGCGGATATCCCGATCGTCCCGGCTTTCTGGTTCAGGACAAAAAAACGCCCCGTCAGCGAAAGCGACTCCGTAAGTCTGGGCGGCTTTCCTCTGGAAGGATCCGTCAACACCTGAACAAGCGGGAGATCACCAGGCCGATGAGCTCCTTCCTTTTTCAGCGGAAGATATCCCTTGTGTGTTTTGTCCAGACGGACGAATGCCGCATCAAGGTTTTTCAGGACGTTTTCCACGTATCCCGCATAAATCCTCCCCACCAGACTTTCCCGCTGGTGTAAGGGTTCAAAAGAGACACAGACTCCTTCCTCCTCCAGCAGTGCCGCCCAAAGCTCTGTACCGCCGCAGGGTACAGAAGCGATGACAAGACGTCTCACAGGATCTCCTCCCGCGGCATACGGCCTCCGGAATTCTTTTCGAGGGTCTCTTCTAAAGCGGCCGTTTCTCCGGAACCTGCTTCTCCCAGCGCATTCAGCGGAGCAAGATGACCGTCCTGCAGCGCATACAGCTCCAACCTATGGATCATCGTGCTGCAGAACAAGGGTTCGGCGTTCAGGTAACGGAAAAAGGCGTCGATTACCTGATCCGGCCTGGTGTAATTGGAACTGGCTGAAGCCAGACGCATAAAAATCCCATTCTGCCGCAGGGAAGTGTCGTCCGATACTCTTCCTTCCCTGACACAAACCTCAAAAAGAAAGGGCTTGATATCCACTTCTCTGGGTTGTCCCGTTTTCCCCGTTTTGGTAATCAGGATCCTCTCCTGAGAGAGAAAACCGGGAAGAGCCTGTTCCCAGTGCTCTGCAGGCTCCTTTCCTTCTCTGAACCAGACCAGATAATCCGCAGCCCAGACCAGAGCCATGGCATTTTGCTTCTTATCCTCCGCAATCCTGACCGTATCGAGCACGCTGAACCCCTCTGCCATCTGAAGGTTGAGACGGCTGGTGATTTCCTGTACCGGCATTTCCTTTTCGAGTTCAAGGTCAAAGTATTCTCCGTCACTTGTCATTCCGACACCCAGAGGAGACGCAAAGGACATTTTCATATGAGGACTGAAGCCCTCGGTAAAGGAGGCCGGAAGCTTTGCCCTGCGCACGGCCTTCTGGAAATAGCGCATAGTATCAAGGTGGCCGATGAACTTCACCGGGCCTGTCTTGGAAAATTTAACCCGGATTTTCAAAGCATACACCTCCTTCGTACCTTCTCGCCCCGCAGCCTGAGCATTGCTTCCTGCAGTTTGGCGAAGGTATCCCCTGCAGAGCTTTTTTCCATTCCCGGATCAGAAAATCCTTCGTGACGCCGGCATCGATGAAATCCCAGGGTAGGATTTCGTCGACACTCCTCTCCCGCAGAGTATAGAAATCCATGTCTACTCCCGTTTCCGCAAAAGCCTTAAGCCACAAATCATAACGGAAATTCTCCGTCCAGGCGTCGTACATGCAGCCCAGCCGATAGGCTTTTTCGATCACGTCGGCACATCTGCGGTCTCCTCTGGCAAGAAAGCCTTCGAGTACTGTCACATCCGGTTCATGCCAGCTGTAACGGATAGAACGCTGGTTCAGCTGGCTTCGGATCTGCGCTTTACAGGTTCTGGCCTTTTCCACATATGTGCCGGGGGGATGCATTCCTGCCCACTGGAAGGGTGTAAAGGGCTTCGGGACGAAAAACGACGTGCTCACCGAGATCTGTACTTTGCCGTTCCGCTTGTCCTTCGGGATCTCGTAATAGCATTCCGCGATCCTTTCTGCCAGGCATCCGATCCCCTTGACATCCTCATCGGTTTCGGTCGGAAGTCCAAGCATGAAATAAAGCTTCACCTTGTTCCATCCCCCATGAAAAGCCTGCGATGCCCCGTGAAGAATATCCTCCTGGGTCAGTCCTTTATTTATGACATCCCTCATTCTCTGCGTTCCGGCTTCCGGAGCAAAAGTAACGCTGCTTTTCCGTACATCCTGAACCTTGCTCATGGCATCCAGGGCAAAAGAGTCAATTCTCAGAGAGGGAAGGGAAATATTGACTGCCGAAGACCCGTACTCATCCATCAGAAAACCGACCAGTTCCTTGAGATCCCGGTAATCGCTGGAGCTTAACGAGCTGAGGGAAATCTCCTCATAACCTGTCTCATCAAGCATCTGCTTCGCGCTCTGTATAAGTGAACGCACATCCCGCTCCCGGTTGGGCCGGTAGATCATCCCGGCCTGGCAGAAACGGCAGCCCCGTATGCAGCCTCGCATGATCTCAAGGGTCACTCTGTCCTGTGTTGCTTTGATATAGGGGATCACCGGCCTGGCTATCGTCCTGTAGCCCTTCTCCAGGTCTGCGACGATCTGCTTCTCGATTCTTTCAGGAGCCTCCTGACAGTTTGGATGAAAGCTGGCAATCGTACCGTCCTCCTTATAGGTCACGCTGTAAAACCGTGGGACATAGATCCCGGGAATCTGAGCCGCCCTGCGCAGAAAATCCAGTTTTGAACCGCCTCTGGCCCGGTTCTCTTTGTATGCGTCAAAAAGGGCATCGTAAACCGTTTCTCCCTCGCCGATATAAAAAAGGTCAAAAAACGGCGCAACCGGTTCCGGATTATAAGCGCAGGCTCCTCCTCCGATCACTACAGGATCCTCCTCTTTCCGGTCCCGGGCTCTGAGCGCCATGTGAGACAGATCCAGAAGCTGAAGGACATTGGTATAGCACATCTCATAGCCCAGGGTGATGCAGAGAAAATCAAAATCCTTAACCGGATCCTGAGATTCAAGGGCAAACAAAGGGATATCCTGCTCCCGCATGATCCGGTCCAGATCCGTCCAGGGAGAGTATACTCTCTCGCACCAGATATCCTCTCTCTCATTAAACATATTGTACAGAATCATCATGCCCAGATTGGACATGCCGATCTCAAAAACATCCGGGAAGGCAAAAGCCACCCGGATGTCCACCTTTTCCTTGTCCTTCAGAACACTGTTGACTTCACCTCCGATATACCGGGCAGCTTTGTCAACACTCATCAGTATTTCGTCACTAAGCGCCAGTTTTCTCATTTTTGGCTCCTTTACAGCAGAAGTACAGGCTATGTGATATTGAGGATTCCAGGCCGCATGCCATTATCCCGGGTCATCTAAAGTCCCCGATCCTATGCGATCCTGGTACTCCTCAGCTTCTTTACCGAAGCCCCCTTGAACAGGATCCCGTCTACCGTATATTTATCGATGACTGTCGTCCTTGGCGTCTCGATCAGCTCAATCAGCTTCTGCGCCGCCAGCTTGCCGATCATCTTGGTGTCCTGGCACAGGGTTGTCAGCTTTGGATCCAGTATTCTGGCGATATCTATTCCGTCGTAGCCTACCACCGAAATATCCTCGGGAATCCTCCTCCCCATCTCCCGGATCGCGTTGATCCCTCCCATAGCGGCATAATCATCCGGATAAAAAATGCAGGTTGGGGGTTCGGGAAGGCTGAGCAGCTCTGCCGTAAGCTCAGCAGCCAGATCCGAATCTCTGTAGGAGGATTGCAGAACATATTCATCAGGAACCACGATGTTTCTGTGGAGTAAAGTACGGTAAAAAGCGGAAAGCCTGGCTTTCGTCACGGAGGTATTCTCTCCGTGGATATAGGCGATCTTTGTGTGCCCACAGTCTGCGACATAGGAAACCAGAGTTTCCATCCCCTGATAATTATTCGAGACGACAGAAATTTTCCCGTCAAAGACATGATCGATGGCGACAACCGGAAGGTCAGAGCGAACAAGCTCCTGAACCTCATCCGTCTCAAAATCAACGCAGGCCATCACAACTCCGTCAACTCCCCGGTACCGGCAATGCTCATAATAGCTCATATTCTGTCCGGAAATGCTGCGGCTGGCAAAAGTGATATCATATCCCTTCTCCTCCGCCGCGTTTTTGAAGCTGTCCAGGACATGATTAAAATAATCGTGCGTCAGTCCGCTCATCGCTTCATCCTCAAACAGGACTCCGATATTATAGGTTCTTTTTGTCTTTAAAGCCCGCGCTGAGGAATTGGGAAGATAGCCGGCCTCTGAAGCCGTCTTGAGAATAAGCTTGCGAGTCGCGTCCCCTATGTCGGTATAACCATTCAGAGCTTTGCTGACAGTGGCAACAGAGACATTACACCTCTTTGCAATCTCCTTCATCGAAACCATCCTGAAAACCTCCTCCCACCTGCCCGGCTCCGGTTGAAGCCCATGAAGTGAATCGAAAACCATGGCTTAAACGTTTTCGTTCATCAATTGTACCTGATTCTTTCGTACAATTCAAGAGTATTTCGTCAGAAAAGCCGAAACAAAAGGCTGATTCCTATATAATGCACAATAAATGCCGATGTACCCTTCGTTTTCTTTGCGATTACGACGAAATCTCTTCCTGATTTTCGAAACACGGAAAGGCAAAATACCGGTTATGAAGAAGCCATCCGCTGTCATACCTTCTCCAGGCTGGTTTTATTCCTCTTTCCCCCGGATCCATTCCGAACCCGGGGGTATGGCAAAACCACGAATCCGGAACGAAAAAGCGTTTCTATATTGATTTTACATGACCCTTCTATTATACTATAATTAACGCTGTTTTTCTCTCCGGAAGACGGCAGAATTCACTAATTCGTTTTCGTTCGCTATTTATCGTAAACGGATGAAATGCCTTCATTATATTCGTTTACCTGTGCCGGCATACGCCGCTGAAACGGCGTGCGGCTGTGTGCATCGTTATAGTCATGCGCATTTATGGAATGCGCTTACTATAATTTCTGGCTTCAGTGCAAAATCCGCTGTCCCCTCTTTGGCTGTGCGTAAGAAAATCAAGGGAGTATTGCCCACCCTGTATGAACCTGGAAGGAGAGCCGGGTCCCATGAAATGTGAAAAATGGGACCGGATGGCGGAAGCAGTTTCCCGGAACCACCCGGAGCAGTTATTTTGCACGACAATCGTTATGATATCAGAGAATCGGATCTGACAATCACCACGGAGGATTTCTGTCATGAAATATGGATATTTTGACGACCAGCACCAGGAGTACGTCATTACTACTCCTGATACCCCTCTTCCCTGGATCAACTACCTGGGAGCCACCGATTTCTTTTCTCTTGTTTCCAACACCTGCGGCGGATACAGTTTCTACAAGGATGCAAAGCTTCGCCGAATCACCCGCTACCGTTATAACAGCGTACCGCTGGACAGTGACGGCAAGTATTATTATATCAAGGACGGGGATACCATCTGGAATCCCGGATTCATGCCAACCAGAACACCTCTTGATTTCTATGAATGCCGGCACGGATTGGGATATTCCCTTTTCACCGGATCCAGAAACGGAGTCAAGGTGTGCCAGCTGAATTTCGTACCGACTGACGCCGCCTGTGAAATCAACAAGCTGACTATACGCAATGAATCTGAGGAGGAAAAGGATCTGCAGCTTTTCTCCTATGTGGAATTCTGTCTCTGGAATGCCGTGGATGATTCCACCAATTTCCAGAGAAATCTCAGCATCGGCGAAGTTGAAGTGCACGGCAGCGTGATCTATCACAAGACAGAGTACCGTGAAAGGAGAAATCATTACAGCTTTTTCAGCGTTAATGCTCCTGTGGACGGTTTTGACACCAGCAGAGATGAGTTCCTCGGCGCCGGAAACAGCGCAAAGGAACCGTCAGCTGTCAGGGAAGGGAAGGCCCGCAATTCCATTGCCAGCGGCTGGTTCCCCGTTGCGAGCCACCAGATAAAGCTTCATCTGGCTCCCGGCGAAGAAAAGACCTTTGTCTTCCTCCTTGGCTATTGCGAAAATCCGGAAGACCTCAAGTTTGAAGCTCCCGATGTCATCAACAAGACTCCCGCCAAAGCCCTTCTTGGCGCTTATGAGACAGAAGCCCAGGTTGATGCCGCTTTTGAAAAGCTGGGACAGTACTGGAAGGCTCTCCTTTCCCGCTATCATGTCGAAAGCGCCGATGAGCATGTCAACCGTATGGCCAACATCTGGAACCAGTATCAGTGCATGGTTACCTTCAATTTCTCCCGTTCTGCCTCATACTATGAGAGCGGTACCGGAAGAGGCATGGGCTTCCGGGATTCGTGTCAGGATCTGCTGGGATTCGTCCATCTGATCCCCGAGCGGGCAAGAGAACGGATTCTGGATATTGCGGCGACTCAGTTCAGCGACGGCAGTGCTTATCACCAGTATCAGCCGCTGACCAAAAAAGGAAACCTGGATGTCGGCAGCGGCTTCAACGATGACCCGTTGTGGCTGATCGCCGCAGTCAGCGCGTACATCCGCGAAACTGGGGACTTTGGCATTCTGGACGAACCGGTTCCCTTTGACAATACCCCCGGAACGGAAGAATCTCTGTTTGAGCATCTGACGAGATCCTTCCAGTATATCCGGACCCATCTTGGGCCGCATAAGCTCCCGCAGATCGGGCGTGCCGACTGGAATGACTGCCTGAATCTGAACTGCTTCTCCAAAACGCCTGGTGAATCCTTCCAGACCACCGGACCATCCGAAGGACCGATCGCGGAATCCGTCTTTATCGCAGGTATGTTTGTGCGATATGGGAAGGATTACGCAGAGCTTTGCTCTCACACCGGCCGGCAGGAGCTGGCTGATGATGCCCTTGCGGCAGTAAACCAGATGGTTCAGGCTGTTCTCGAATCCGGCTGGGACGGCAAATGGTTCCTCCGGGCTTATGACGCCTCCTCACAGACGGTTGGCTCCAGCGAATGCGAAGAGGGACAGATCTACATCGAGCCCCAGGGCTTCTGCGTCATTGCAGGCATCGGCGTTGAGGAGGGACTGGCAAAGCAGGCTCTCGACAGCGTCAAGGAGCGTCTCGATACCAGATACGGCATCATGATTCTTCAGCCCGCTTATACCCGCTATTACCTCAATCTGGGCGAGATTTCCTCCTACCCGCCGGGCTATAAGGAAAACGCCGGGATTTTCTGCCATAATAATCCATGGATTTCCATTGCGGAAACCGTGATCGGACGAGGCAGCAGGGCCTTTGAGATTTACCGCCGTACCTGCCCGTCCTATATCGAAGATATCAGCGAGATCCACCGGACAGAGCCCTATGTCTATTCCCAGATGATCGCCGGGGCAGACGCTCCCAGACATGGCGAGGCCAAAAACAGCTGGCTGACCGGTACCGCTTCCTGGACCTTTGTCAACCTCTCCCAGGCGATTCTCGGCGTCCAGCCTACCCTGGACGGCCTTCGGATCGATCCCTGCATCCCAGGTGATTTCGGCGGCTTTGACCTTCAGCGTACCTACCGTCAGGTAAACTATCAGATCCATGTGGACAATCCGGACCATGTTGAAAAAGGCGTGAAGTATCTGGAGGTCGACGGAAAGCGTGTGGAGGGAAATGTGATTCCTCCGGCACAGGGAGTCGGCGAATGCAAGGTTATCGTACACATGGGGTGATGCCGCACCAATGATGCTGTACGATGATCCCAGCGGATTGTTCCGGTTCCCGGTTCTTTTCCCCCTTCGTGAATCCACAGACTCATGAGAAAAAGGAAAGAAAAAACATAAGAAAGAGGCAGGGAAAGGATGAAAATCCTTTCCCTGCCTCTTTCTTATGTTCAGCTGTTCAGCCTGGCCGGGCTGACCCAGGAAGGAGCAGCACCGGCGTACAATCCAGGCATTTCCGAATCCATTATCCTTTCACCGCGCCGACCGCGACACCGCCGACGATATATTTCGAAAGGATCAGATACACAACGATGACGGGGAAAATGGAGAAGGCAATCATTGCGTAAACCTGCCCCATATCGAATTTCAGGAAATCCGCCGCACGAAGCTGCGCGATCAGGATAGGCAGGGTCTTTTTGATATCCGTGTGGAGCACCAGGGCCGGAGTAAAGTAATTATTCC
>CACZQU010000442.1 GCA_902783305.1 uncultured Lachnospiraceae bacterium
CCCTATGGGGACTGCCCGCTGGATAATTACCGTGTCGGGGAACTGGTCTACATGGATATTCTGAACCGGGCAGCAGACTATGTTCATATCATGACGCCGTATCTGATCCTGGACGGTGAGCTGGAGACCGCCCTGAGGTATGCAGCACAGCGCGGTGTTGATGTGAAACTGATTCTTCCCGGTATCCCTGACAAAAAGCTTGCCTATGCGCTGGCCAAATCCTATTACCGGAGGCTGGTAAAGGCAGGAGTGAAAATCTATGAATACACTCCTGGCTTTGTCCACGCAAAGGTTTTTGTCAGTGATGACAGGAAAGCTGTTGTCGGAACGATCAATCTTGATTACCGGAGCCTGTATCACCATTTTGAATGTGGTACTTATCTGTACAAGACGTCTTGCATTCCTGCTATTGAAAAGGATTTTCAGAAAACGCTTTCTGCATGCCGGGAGGTCACAGAGGAGACAATCAGGCATGAAAAGCTGTTTTATAAGGTTATGGGCAGTCTGATGCAGTTTATCGGACCGTTGATGTAGGGTCATTGTTTACGGATAACCTGTTATCGTGCGGGAGCGTGGCATTCCGGGTAACATCAACATCCGCGCGGCTTTATGGTTAAGCCGTGAACAGATACGATACAGGCCGGTACTTTCGAAATCTTCTCAACAAGTATGGACTTTTTCCAATTTGTGAAGTACAATTAGCTATCATGCTGTTTTATACCTGATGGTTTTTTTATACTGTATTTTTATTCAGATAAGAAAAACCAGACCCGGATATATCCGATATTCGGTCGGAAGCATTCAATACGATCAAATGAAGAAAGAGGGAGTATTATGAAAACAAAGGACGAGAGACTGGCTTGCTTGTCCGAGAGACTGGATAATCTGAGCAAGAAGGCTGCCCAGGCCTCCCTGGAAGCAAAAGAGGCGAGAGAGCTCCGCCAGGAAGCCATTCAGGAGAAGATCAGTTCAGCGAAGGGTAATATTGCGGCAATGGAAGAGAATATCCGCCTTTCCGGGGAAAGAGGAATGAGCAGGTTTTCCAGCCAACTCATCAAAATACAGATGAAACTGGAAGCCCGCAAGGACGCGGTTGACAAGAAGCTGCTGGAAAGGTATATCAACGGCAGAATCGCCCATATTCTGGATCTTTACGATTCCATTGATTATCTGATCAGTGATGCGAAGCTTTCTCTACTGGAGCTCCTCGAAGCCATGGAGGAATATGAGAACCGGTTCGGAGAGGGGGATTTCGAGTTCCCCGAAACAACAGACGAGGAAGCTTAATGGCAATGCCGGACTTAATCCGTCAAAGCAGTTCTTCATAACTTAGGGAGGGATTATTCAATGCTCTTTCAGGAATTAAATAAATTAAAGAAGCAGTCGATCATGAATTCGATCGTTTTAATGGCTGCCGGGATCATCCTTATCGTCTGGCCGGATGAATATGTGAAGATCCTGATTGATGTTGCCGGAGCTGCTATTCTTGTGACTTCCGCTGTCATGCTGCTGGATTTTCTCAGCAAGCCGAAAAGCATGGTCAATTTCCTGTTTTTCATTCTGGCACTGGCATTGCTGATTATCGGCATTTTTGTTTTGCTTTACGATATGGATACGATCGCTGTGTTAGGCTGGCTTTTCGGTGTTTTTCTGATCATTGACGGTTTGCATGGTGTATTCCACGCGCTTATCTTTGCCCGCCGTTCCCATCGGAAGGGATGGTGGATCATGTTCCCGCTCTCGCTTTCCCTCGTAGTGTGCGGTGTGCTCATTATTGTCAACCGCGCATGGTGGGTTACGCCGGCATCCATTATGAACGCGATCGGATGGGTGCTGCTGTTTTCCTCTATCGTGAGCGCCCTGCGGCTGATTTGGGTATGGCCGATCAAAAGTGAATAAGGAGGAGTGCGATAATGGCAAGAAGAAAATATAAGAGCACGGATTATGCCCAGCAGAAAAAAGAACTGCAGGAAGAGCTGGAGAAAAAAGAAAAGGCCAGGAAGGAACTGGAGGAAGAGCTGAAAAAGAACGCCAAAGAAAAGGAAAATCTGGAGAAGACGCTCAAAGAGAAGAATGCTCAGGAAAAAAAGGAACTGCAGAAAGCCCTTGAGCAGACCAAAAAAGAAAAGAATGTCATCCAGCGTGAACTGAAGACCAGGCAGCTCCAGCATAGCGCACAGGAGCTTAGTGATGACTTAAAGCGGCTGCTTTCCGGCGAAATCGCGGAAATGAAGAAAAAGGAAAAAAGCCGTGGAGCGGAGATCCTGAGCATTTTCGCGAAGCATAATTTCTTCGCGGGAGGACTCACTCCGGCGGAGCTTCGCACAACTTTAGAGGATCTGGGGCCGACGTATGTAAAGATCGGACAGATCATGTCCAGCCGTGTCGATCTGCTTCCGGAAAGCTATTGTAAGGAACTGGAAATCCTCCGGCAGAATGTGAAGCAGCTGGATCCGTCGGTAGCCCGTGCGGTGATTGAGCAGGAAACCGGAAAAAAGATAGAGGAAATTTACCGCGAGTTCCGGGATGAACCTCTGGGCTCCGCGTCTATCGGACAGGCACATTACGGCGTCCTCCTGGACGGTACAAGGGTTGTGACAAAGGTTCAGCGCCCGCTTATCGCGGACATGATGCGCAAGGATTTTGTCCTCCTCAAGAAGCTGTCCTCCCTTGTGAATATCGGCGCCGGTGACGATGAAGACGAGCAGATGGATCTTGTGGCGGTCATCGAAGAGCTGGAGGCCGTGACGGAGGAAGAGCTTGATTTTCGCGTAGAGGCAGAGCATACCCGGTTTTTTAAGGAAAACTGTATCCAGGACGAAGAACTGATTTCCTGTCCCACGATTATCGACGAGCTCTCTACGGAGCGGATCATGACAATGACCTATGTGGATGGTTATTCTGTCGCCAGGAAGGACCGCATAATTGCGGATGGTTATGATGTAAACGACATTGGCACCCGGATCGTGGACAACTATCTCTATCAGGTTCTGGATGTGGGAACATTCCATGGCGATCCCCATCAGGGGAATATCATGATCAGCGGCGGAAAGCCGGTCTGGATCGATTTCGGCATGGTCGGCCATATCACTGACTCGAACATCAAGCTGATCCAGGATCTGATTACCTCTTTGGTTACAGGCGATCTGGAGTCCCTGGTGAATGCGGTCATGTGCATGGGCGCTTCTTCTTCCAGGACGAACCGTACAAAGCTGATCGAGGATCTGGACGCCTTCCTGGAGAGATATATGTCGGTGACCAACCTGAATGATCTGGATACGGCGGTACTCCTGAGTGACCTGATGGATCTTGCCTCGGCGAATTATATCAAGCTTCCCAGCGAATATACCATGCTGGTGCGTTCTCTGGCTACGATTGAGGGTGTGCTTGAGCAGCTCTGCCCGGAGCTGAACCTGTTTGAGATGATTTCCAATAAGCTGATGGACAGGCTGAAAAACAGCTTTGATATCCAGCAATCCCTCCTTACCGTAGGAAAGGAAGCCCTCTCTCTGGGAAAGAAGACGGCAAAGATTCCGGTTCTTGCCGCTGATGCGCTGAAAAACCTTGTGAAGGGCAGGATGAAAATCAACCTTGAGCTGACCGGGTACTCGGAAATCCTGGATTCCATTGAGAATATGGTCAGGAGCATTATTCTCAGTTCGTTTGCCTGCGTATTATTCTTTGGCTCAGCTCTTGTATGCCTGTCAGACATTGAGCCGAAGACTCCTTTTGGTATTCCGATGCTGTCCTTTGCCGGATTTATCGTATCTATAGCTCTGGCAATCCATATCATCAGGAACTTTTCCGATAAGAAAAAATAATAACAGTGCAAAATGACTCCTGCGGATTATTCCGTACAGGTTATTGTTCGGTTTTTACAGTAATACTCCATTTATTTTTTAAAGGAGATATATTTTCGTGAGTTCCGGCATCGAAGGTGCCGAAACTCACGAAAATAATCATTCGAATACTTTCAGCCAAAGTACAAAATCCGGGAAAAGAACCAATAGAAGAGAGGAGGATCAGGATCAGTGTATGAACGGGAGAAAGATAAAAGAGCTGTATGAAAACAAATCCTCACTGATTGTTTATCTGATTCTGCGTGGGCTGGTGATTCTCACCGGTGTACGTGCGGTTTTCCGTCACGATTATGAATCCTTGTTCCTGTGCATTCTGACGCTGTCGCTGTTTGTGCTGCCCAGCGTGATCGAAAAGCACCTGAAGATCGAGATTCCCAGTACGATGGAAATCATTATCCTTGGTTTCATTTTTGCTGCTGAAATTCTGGGCGAAATCCAGAATTTCTACATCATCGTCCCATATTGGGATACCGTTCTCCACACACTGAACGGCTTCAACTGTGCCGCTATCGGCTTTGCCCTTGTCGATCTTCTGAACAGGAGTGATCAGTTTTCATTCAAGCTGTCTCCCTTGTTTCTGGCTATCGTCGCTTTCTGTTTCTCCATGACAGTAGGAGTTTGCTGGGAGTTTATTGAATATTCCGTAGACCATCTCTCGAACAGTGATATGCAGAAGGATGTTGTGGTGGATCATTTCGCGTCGGTTACCCTGGATGAGACCCGTAAGAACATCCCTGTCGCTGTATCTGATATTTCCGATGTCATTGTCGTCCACAGTGACGGCAGCCAGGAAGCGCTGGGAGCAGGAGGATATCTGGACATCGGTATCAATGATACGATGAAGGATCTGTTTGTCAATCTGATCGGTGCCGTTGTGTTTTCCATCATCGGATATTTCTATGTCAGGAGCAGGGGGCAGGGAAAATTTGCTTCGAAATTTATTCCCAAGGTGAAAAAAGAGTAGCTTCAGACAACGATGAGCCACGACATTTGTCGTGGCTCATCGTTGTTAACCTTTTCGGGGTTCACGTCCGGTCTTCAAGAACTTTGATGATCTTCAGCAGCCGGTTTTTCATATCTTCATCGCATTTCTGGACTTCTATGGCGACACACTGGGTTAAGGCGTCTTCCGGTTTCCTGTATTCGCTGTACATGATATAGTCCAAAGTGACATCCATGGCATTACATATACTGACAAGCGCGCCGAGAGAAACCTTGACCTTGTTATTCTCGATATTGCTGATGTGGCTGACATTGACACCGGCATATTCGGCAAGATATTCCTGTGTGAGGCCTTTGGCGATTCGCGTTTCCCGGATTCGACCTCCGATTTTTTCAAAATCCAGTTCTTTGTTCATAAAGCACCTCTTTTTTTCCGGAATTGTCATCTGGATTCATCCGGAAATTCCTTGGACAATCAGGAAAAGAGCTTTGGATTTTTCATCGCAAAGCAACAAAATCTTTCTTATACTATTATAACAGAATGATGAAAAGAAGAATGTTCCAGAGGCATAACATTGTTAGCTGCAGACCATATTGCTGAGGTATCCCTCTTTTTCGCCGATTCTGATCAGCCTGAAGGATCCAGGGGGATCGCTGCAGGTAAAGCATCAATAACAACAGATAAACAGAACAGCATTTGAATGGAACATCTGCTGAAAACCATTGATTTTCCGGTCTGTTTTAAGTATTATGGAATTCCGGAAGAGAAGAGCAGATGGAATGATGACGCGATGAAGATTCAGACCAGACTCGTCAGAATATGTGACTCCAGAACCCGGAGAGCGTGAAGCGCGGAACAATCCGCAGGAATCATTTTGCACTGCAATCTTACAAAATATACTTTTTTGTGGAAGCAATTCCTTGTGCTTCCGGGAAAGGATAAAAAAACCAATGACAATCTGTAAATGTGAGAACAATCATTATTACGACAGCGATAAATACCCGGCTTGTCCATACTGCGGGCAAAGCACCACCCAGGCAGGAAGTGATATGGGGATGAACTTTGCTTTTTCTGATGTCTTCAATAAGGAAAGAAAGAATCCGACGATTCCACTTCTGACACCAGAATCCGTAAAACCGGTATTTCGAAGGAAAGGATCAGAACTGATTCATACCAAAGTCTCCGATGTACAGATTTATCTGAACGGATGCCTGGTCAGAAGGACAGGCAGGATTGTTCTCAGACAAGGGTTTAATGAGAAATACATCATCGGAGTGACAAAAACGGCATTGATGGAAAGCGTACGGCTCTGGTTTGGAGCAGAGGCCGTCACCGGGCTGATCCAGCTTTACCCTTTTATTCCACAGGAAGAAAACCTGCTCACGGACCAGGGAGAGCAGGAAGCAGCACTGAAAAGAGAGGGGCTGGCCAGGGAAACCAGAAAACGGAATGATCTGGAGAAGCTCCGTGAACTGTGGATAAGAAACAGTCTGGCCGGGAAAAAAGGGAGCGGATCACTCCGGGAAGTCGTCGCTTATCTGGAAGAATTGCCGGAAAGGATAGAGAAAATCAATGATGCGATTGACCGGCAGGATGAAAAGATCAAAGACCTTGTAAAGCAGTTGGAAGAGGCAGAACGCAGAAAAGAAGCGCCAGTGCAGGAACAGTCTTTACCCTGTGTCTATGTCCAGATCTGGTCGGAAAAGGAATTATCTGGTGATTTTGTGTTGGAGTACCTGGAAGAAAACGCAAGCTGGGAGCCTTTTTATGAAATCTCGTCCGATTTGAGTACCTCCAGGCTTACCATTCAAATGAAAGGGAATGTCCGTCAGGACACAGGAGAAGACTGGGACAATGTCAGGCTGCGGCTGGCAACGAATCGTCCAGGCCGTTTCTTTGAGCAGCCAGAGCTGCGTCCACGCAGGCTGAGTATAAAAAATGATATCGATCTCCCGGGAGCCGGAGTTTCCTTTTCCCCCAGATACCTTCCAGGCGTTATGGGTGAGTCTTCGGAAAAAAGCAGCTTTGTCTTTTATGATGAGGATGAACCTTCCACCCAGACATTTTCTGAAATCGAGCTGCTTCCACCGGAAGCTGAGACGGAGCACTCTCTTGTCTCTGCAAATTATCATCTGTCGGGGCAGTGGAGCATTCCTCAAGGAGCCGACAATACCCGGATTGGGATCCGTCTGGTGGAAATACCCGTAGAATATTGTTATTGTGCATACCCGGCGTTCTATAAGGAACCATATCTTTCCGCCAGACCCGCAGCCAACCTGCAGTTGGAGCTGATTCCCGGTATAGCGAAGGTATA
>CACZQU010000443.1 GCA_902783305.1 uncultured Lachnospiraceae bacterium
AGGTACTTCCACACCGTCACGAAGCTCAGTCGCCTGGACGTTGGATACCTGGGTCAGACCTGCCAGAACACCCTTTCCGTTTAAGTCACGAAGGCCGCGCTTTACATCAGATTTCCCGTAAAGAGAAAGATCCAGCGTAGTGTTTGAAATGCATTTTTCAGCGAGCATTTCCATCTCCGGGGTTACTTTCATTTTGAATCCTGACATTCATTACCTCCATCTTTACATAACAGCCTGACATGAACTGCAAACCATCAGCAGCTTTACTGCCTGTAGGTCTCCAGGAAGGTGCGGAGCTTGCGCGTGGCCTTGTCGAGCACGCGGATATTCGGAAGATAGACAATCCGGAAATGATCCGGCTCCTGCCAGTTGAATCCCTTACCCGGCACAAACAGAACCTGCTTTTCGTGAAGGAAATCCAGGGCGAACTGCTCGTCATCCGTAATATTGAATTTCTCCACATCAATTTTCGGGAAAATATAAAACGCGGCTTTGGGCTTTACCGCAGTGATTCCGGGAATATCGGTAAGGGCTTTATAGATAAAATCCCGCTGTTCATAAATCCGTCCGCCCGGGACGATATATTCATTGACGCTCTGATAGCCGCCCAGAGCGGTCTGTACAATGGACTGGGCCGGGACATTTGAGCAAAGCCGCATGGAGGAAAGCATGTTCAGTCCTTCGATATAGCCCTTGGCCTTTTTTTTGTCCCCGCTGAGAATCATCCAGCCGATCCTGAATCCTGCGATCATATGAGATTTGGAAAGCCCTGAAAACGTGACACAGAAGACATCCGGCGCGAGGGAGGCTATAGAGGTATGTTCATACCCGTCCATCACCAGACGGTCATAGATCTCGTCGGAGAAAATAATGAGCTCATGCTCCCTGGCAATCCTGACGATCTCTTCGAGAATCTCTCTGGGATAAACTGCTCCCGTGGGATTGTTCGGATTGATAATGACAATTGCCTTGGTACGGTCGGTAATCTTGCTGCGGATATCATCCAGATCCGGAAACCACTCTGAAAGCTCGTCGCAGATATAATGAACGGCTTTGCCTCCGGCCAAGGTCGCGGTAGCCGTCCACAATGGATAATCGGGAGCCGGAATCAGGATCTCATCCCCGTTGTTTAACAGAGCCTGCATGCAAAGGTTGATCAGCTCGCTGACCCCATTGCCGGTATAGATGTCACTCATGGTGACATTGGGGATCTGTTTCAGCTGAGAATACTGCATGATCGCCTTGCGTGCAGAAAATATTCCTTTTGAATCAGAATAACCCTGGGAAGTCCGGATATTGCTGAGCATGTCCAGGATAACCTCCTGCGGCGCGCTGAAACCAAAAGGCGCAGGATTTCCGATATTCAGTTTGAGAACCTCTTTTCCGTCTTCTTCCATACGGGCGGCTTCGTCGACAACAGGTCCTCTTACATCATACAGGACATTGTCAAGCTTGCTGGATTTCTCGAACCTTCTCATAATGATTACTTCCTTTGCTTTGGATTTGAGCCGGATACCGCAAAAGTCCGCTGAGCGGCAGGCTGCGGACCGGCATCAGAACAGATCTGTTTATGAATATACTCACTTTTTCGATGAGTCCGATTCAGTCCGGCTGATCCTTTACGGACTGGTCTTCTCCCCGGAGCATTGAAAAAGCCTTCGGGTATCAATTCATTATGATCTCACATTTTAAACATTTCCGCAAGTAGTAAAAAAATACTTTTCAACATTAGCACTTTAGTGTATAATACACCTCGGTCAAAATAAATCACCAGTTTTACAATCGTTCCTCTTCGAACGGTTCTGGCAGCATTCACCATTTTAGGAGGGAAAATTTTATGTCTTACACTGAAGAAGTCTATGAGCGCGTCGTGAAGCAGAATCCTGGTGAGCCCGAATTCCATCAGGCCGTCAAGGAAGTCCTGGATTCTCTGAAGGTCGTCATCGACCGTAATGAGGAGCTGTACCGCAAGCTCTCCATCCTGGAGCGTCTCGTAGAGCCGGAGCGGATCATCTCCTTCAGGGTACCGTGGGTTGATGACAATGGCGTCGTCCAGATCAACAAGGGCTACCGTGTACAGTTCAACAGTGCGATCGGTCCCTATAAGGGCGCTCTTCGTTTCCATCCCACCGTCAACCAGGGTATTCTTAAATTCCTCGGCTTCGAGCAGATCTTCAAAAATTCGCTGACCGGTCTTCCCATCGGCGGAGGCAAGGGCGGTTCCAACTTTGACCCCAAGGGCAAGTCAGACCGCGAAGTGATGGCCTTCTGCCAGAGCTTTATGACGGAATTATGCAAATACATCGGGGCAGATACTGACGTTCCTGCCGGTGATATCGGCGTAGGCGGCCGCGAAATCGGCTTCCTTTTTGGCCAGTACAAAAGAATCCGCGGTCTGTACGAGGGTGTGCTGACCGGAAAAGGCCTGACCTATGGCGGTTCCCTGATCCGTACTCAGGCCACCGGATATGGCGTTGTTTATATCACCGACGAGATTCTCAAAGCCCACGGCGATTCCTTTGAAGGAAAAACCGTCGTCGTCACAGGATCCGGTAATGTGGCGATCTATGCGGTAGAAAAAGCCACGCAGCTCGGAGCAAAGGTGGTAAGCGTCAATGACTCCAACGGTTATGTATATGATCCGAACGGAATCGACATCGCTGTGCTTAAGGATATCAAGGAAGTCAAGAGAGGCCGCATCAAAGAATACGCCGAAAGAGTCCCCGGCTCCACCTACACGGAGGGTACAGGCTCCTGGACCATCAAATGTGACATCTATCTTCCCTGCGCAACCCAGAATGAGCTTCCTCTGGAAGGAGCCAAGGCACTGGTGGCAAATGGCTGCAAATATGTCAGCGAAGGTGCCAACATGCCTACGACTCTCGAAGCGACAGGCTACCTGCAGGAAAACGGCGTGGTCTTCATGCCCGGCAAGGCAGCCAACGCCGGCGGTGTCGCTACCTCCGCTCTGGAGATGAGCCAGAATTCCATGCGTCTGTCCTGGTCCGCAGAGGAAGTAGATGCGAAGCTTCATGACATTATGAAAAACATCTTCCGGAAAGTGGATGATGCCGCGAAACGATATGACATGGAAGGCAATTATGTTGTCGGCGCAAATATTGCCGGCTTCGAAAAGGTCGTCGAGGCGATGATCGCTCAGGGCATCTGCTGATCTTACAGATGCTTCGGAAGTATCCTTCCGAGGCAGAATACAGCCCCTTGGACTATCCCAAGGGGCTGTATTATTGTTTCCATCGCCAGATGACGGCGTGAACCGTCATCCTCTTTTCCTGTCCTTACGACAGCTTCAGTCTGTCCAGCAGTTCCCCGCAGATCCGCCCGGCCGAAGGACCTTTCTGGTCGTAGAAATAATCCCTGATCCTCCCGCGCTGTCTTGCATACTGATCTTCCGCGGACCGTCCCTGTCTGATCTGCCGGAAGAATTCCTTCATGGAAACGGGCTTGGGACCCGGAGTCACTTCATCATAATCAAAATTCATTCCCCGGTTCTTCAGATATTTCTCCTTGTCATAGGGAAGAAAAATCATCGGCCGGTCCAGCAGGATGTAATCCAGATAAATGCTGGAATAATCTGTCACCAGGACATCTACATGGACAAGGATATCCATCACTTCCAGAAACGTATCCTCCCCTGCACAGCGGATCCTCCTTGCCGCAAACGTGTCAGCGGCAGCAGCTTCACTCAGATGCGTCCGGATCAGAAGAAGCGCTTTTTCTTCCTCCAGAAAATGATTCAAGGCATCAAGGC
>CACZQU010000444.1 GCA_902783305.1 uncultured Lachnospiraceae bacterium
AAGCCTTTGTGCAGCCGCCTTAACCTGCAGCTGCATGCCTGGCCAGTATATCATATGCCATGTTGATCTCCTGGGCCAGATCCGTGGTGCCCCCTTCATCCGGATGATTTTTCTTCATCAGATCCCTTCTTCGATGTCTGAGCTGATCCAGCGTGTATTTATTCTCCATTCCGTACAGAGTTAAAGCCAAAGCAAGCTGTCGGTTCTGGTTGGCGGATCCAGCCTCCTCTCCATATGCCGATTCATCCTGTCCACGATCCTGATTTCCAGATCTGTCCTGTTGGTTTTGGGACCGGCTCCAGGCTCCTTTATCTGATCTTTCCCATTCTTCGTATTCTCCTTGTCCTTCTTCATGTTCTTTCATTCTCCTTTGACAGGCATTGTTGGCAATCACAAATATCCTGGTTGCCTTATAAGCGACATAGAGTATCTGCATTAGTGCAAAGTGGATCATTACTGACAATAATGGGAACAGACCGATCAGAAGTCCGATGACAACAGTCAGGAATGCCAGCGAACTGTCTTCAATACACTTACAGGTTCCCAAAAGCAATAACAGGCAAAGAAACACGAACCCCTTTATACCCAGCATATCCAGTTGCATGCGGCACCATTCAGCTGCTTTTGAAACAGACGCCAACGGTAAGGTAATGACGTATCCCAACCATGCCCCTCTATCTGCCATTTTTTCTCCTTCCTGAAAGCTTTTTTTCAAATGTCAGACGCACTGACAGCTTTCGAGACGCCAAACTATATCTTCTTTTCAGCATCAGAATTCAGTCTGTTCTGTCCTGCTTCATCATGCCGTAGTTTACCTCTGCCTGGTAGTATCCATCAATAGTTGATGGCGCATTAAACATCGTTGTCAGCATATAGCTCCGCATTTTTTTCACCTTGCTGCTGTTATTCCGCAGGCAATCCAGAATATACTCGATGTGGAAATACTCCAGCTTCATCAGTTTGTTTTTTACAAGCTGCGCAGGATAATATTCACCGGAAATCTGAATCTGGTCTTTCGTGCTGAGGAGCGTCTCCAGGATGATGTCCATAAGTCCGTTGATCATGCCTGAATCCTGCGCATGGGTTATCATCAGGTCGTCATAGCGGATATTATCCCTGATCAGCTGTTCAAATCTTTTCTGTACTGCTGCACCGCTTTCGGGCAGATTCAGATCTATCTCATCTGCTCTTCTCCCGGTCTGTCCCTTTTTGATGGGATAGGATGAGATGGGATTCGATATTGTCTTACTCCTGTAAGTATTATTCTTTTCAGTCTTATTCTTTGGAGGTGCTGAATCTGACACTTCATGAGGTGTCAGAACCGACACTTCATGAGGTGTCGAAACGGATACTTCATGAGGTGCCGAAATCGACACTTCATGAGGTGCCGAAAATGATACTTCATGAGGTACCTAAACCGGCACTTCATGAAGCTCTGAAATCGATACTTCCTGTGACACGGGAACTGATCTCCTGCGGTGCTCCGGATCAAGGGATGGCAGCGATTCCGAGACCGCTGAATTCTGAAGTGCCGAAACTGACACTTCAGGATCTTTAAGATCCGCTGGATCCTGAGTGTCCGGATCTGCAGTCTCCTTAGCGAGGTCAACTGTATCCTGAGGTGCCGGAATCGTTACTTCCGGAATAACTGCAGGATGACTGACCGCTTTGTCTCCCGCATCCGGTTCAGCGCCTGGATCGTTTATTCCGGATTCATCCACCGAAGACCATCCCTGTTCAAAATTATCATTTTTTACCCCGGATGTTCTCTGAGCACCTGTTCCTGAAGTGACTCTTTCAACACTTCCGGCTCTTTCATGATCCGGATCCTTCTGAAAAGTTTCCCCTGTTACCGTATGATCTGTCAATGGTCCGTTCCTGCTGTTTTTCTTCCTGTTAGACTTAATTCCCTGCCCGGTGGCTGCATACCGTACTGAGCTTTCATCTATCTCATTCATAAAGCTTTTCACATACAGAATATTGGGAAGACAATGTCCACGGCGCTTCTTTTCCAGAAGTCCGAAAGTCTCCAGTTCTCCCAGCAGATCCATCGACTTCTTTTTTGAGAAATGCAGATCTCTCTGGATTTCCTCAATCTGGTAAATGATATACACACGGTTCTGTTCATCAAACCATCCGTTTTGCATGGATAATGACATCCTGTCCAGAAGGACTCCATAGAGAACCTTTGAATAAAGCGACAGAGTGGCAAACTTTTCTTCCACCAACAACGTTTTGGGGATCCGGATGAAGCTGAACTGATCCGCCTGGGATCCGTAATAATAATTGAACGTCATGAGGTTATCCCTCCTTTTCCTCCTGACCCAGTTTCCATTCGCTGAGAAGATTCTGGATCACGTTACGCATCTGTGAGGTAGTGTATCCTGCCGGGAAATATGCCCTCAGCTGTTTTTCAGAAAACGTCAGTTTTGAAGAAGGTGCACTTCCGGGTTGACTTTCATTCAGAAGCTGTATCATCTTCGCCTGTGTCATGGCACCGGATTGAAGCTGCTGCCTGAGAAGGACAATCTGATCGATCTTCACTATCCCGTTGTCCCGGATGTATTCAAAAAGCCACTTCTGAATCTCCGGATCAATATATGAAATCTCTACTCCGACAGTAAACTGGATACGCTTCTGATCAACGAATTCAAGCAGCTCAGGGATTAATTCCGTCAGGCGTATGTACCTTTTTATCTGTCTGTTACTGTCGCCCACTTCTTTGCTGATAATTTCTACTGCTAACCTCGGGCCTTTTTGGCCCGAGGTTAAATCCGTTCTCTGTCCCTGTTTCTTTAGAGCATTCATCTTCATTTTGTAAGCAAACGCTTTTTCACTGGGAAGCAGTTCCTCCCGCTGAATGTTGGAATCCACCATTTTTACCGTGGCCTCATCATCCGTCATGTCTCTGATAATTGCAGGAATACTCTCCATTCCAAGAATTTCTGCTGCATGCATTCTCCGATGACCGGAGACCATTTCATATTGATCATTTCCTACGGGTCTGATCAGTACGGGAGTCAGTACGCCATTTGTCCGAATACTTTCAACCAGATCCTGCATCTTACCGTCGTCTATCACCTTAAAAGGATGATCCCGAAATGGATGGATCTTATACATTTCAATATCTATTGCGCTCTCTTCATTACTTACCCCAAGCAGATCTTCTACACTGGTCAGTTTGATCTTCTGTCCTGATTTCATCTTCATATTCTTTTTTCTCCTCTCTGGAAGCACTTTTCAGATTCCCGACTCACTGGCGTTCTTCGAGACGCCATACTGCGTGTCTCCTTTATTGATCCAAAAGGAATCAATTGTTTTACAATGAATCTGTTATTTCAATCACTCACAGTTTTCTTTTCCATCACACAGATGACATCAGAAGTACAGGTTACATCAGGATGTGCCACCAGTAATTGTTCTATGCGTCCGCGCTGTTCCCTGGAGCAGGTGAATTCCATCGGTTCCTCTTTATCGCTGGTAAATCGAACGTGAAATAATGTCAGTTCCTTATCATCCTGTCTGAACTCGGCATGATTGTACTCCTCCAATATCTGGAATTTCTCCGGAAGCCCGGTCAGCCGTCCTCTCCATGTATATTCCGTAGACTGATAGCCTCTCTGAACCGGTTCCGCCAGTTCCGGAATTCTCCACTGGCTGCCAACCTTTACTGCACTGCGAATCTTTCCACGCCGGATCCGGGTCACTGCTGTCACATGTTCCACATGATGTAATACGGCATATTCTTCCACTGTGAGTAATCTGGTCTTCATGCATACAAGCTCATATGATTCCGCTTTCTCGAAAAAGCATCCCTGGCACATCAGCTTCCATGATGTTTCCTTGTAATGATCCAGGTAAAGATAGATTCCGCCGCCCCTCAGTATGATGGAATAACCCCAAAGTCCTGCCGGACAGTCAAATAAAGTA
>CACZQU010000445.1 GCA_902783305.1 uncultured Lachnospiraceae bacterium
CCGGAAACGGATCATCCATGAAATCCGGTCTTCCCTTGCCATAAGCCGTGTCGTGAATGTAGGGCAGCTCCTGCCCTCCGGCAAGCTGTCTGCTCCAACCAGTGCGATGTCCTTCCAGGAGCTTGCCCGGGAAGCAGCTTATGTCCTGGTTGAGGCAGACGGGGCTGCGGGTCATCCGCTCAAAGCACATCGCTCCTTTGAACCGGTGATTCCTCCGTGCTCCGACATGACGATCTGTGTGGTGGGAGCATCCGGTATGGGGAAGCCGGTGTCTCTGGCCTGCCATTGTCCTGATCTGTTTTGTTCCCTGGCCGGCATTTCTCCTGATCAGCCGGTGAATGAGGAGCATATTGCCGAGGTCCTGAACCGGGAAGACCTGGCAGACTGTTATCTTATCAATCAGGTGGATACATTGCCGGAACCGGATCAGGCCTTTCATCTGTGCGGGCTGATCCGGAAAACTGCCTTTCCGTGTTCTCTGCATCATCTTACCGCTTTCAGGAGTCAGAAATCCATACCATGACGATGAAAACGGCATACCAGCTCCAGCACACTTCCGGCAATGCACCGGGATTTATCGGATATGGAAAAACAGTTTTTGCGTTCCTCCAGCCGCGGATCCACATCCGCCAGCTTGAAGCCCTCCGAAACGGGATATCCGTCCCGGATCACTCCCCTCAGGATACCGGAGATCTTTGTGTTTACCGGTACTTCGCTTTCACCGGAAATGATGCTGCCGATGATTTCCCCCTCTTCTACTGTACTTCCGATATCCCTGATCAGGTGGAACATCCCTGCGAAAGGCGCATGGATGACCCGCTCAGCGCCATATCCGCCGACCAGTCCGGGAATCCCGGTATTGGCAGCCGCACAGCCGGAGGAAATAATCCGTCCGAGATCATGCCCTCGCATGGTTTCAATCACATATCTGACATCCCGCCCCGCTTCAAATCCCGGTCCCAGCGCAATGGTCAGATCTGCCATCTCCATGGTGGTTCCCAGGTTTTTCTTGGCCAGAATGGCATCCACGACGACAGAGGGATTAAGCTCCCGGATGCTTTTTCCCTCCTGGTCCACAAGCAGCGGCAGCTCTCCCTTTTCCAGTACCCGGAAAGCTTCCCGGACGTCAGCGATTCTGACCGCTGTTATTCCCTCCACTATGGCTGACCCGTCATAAACAGCCTCCGAAAAAGCCGCCTTCCTGCGAATCGCGGAAGGCCGGGCTGTCTCCAGAGCCAGTACCGGAAATCCCGCACGGAAAAGGCGGTGAAGGGTTCCCGTACTGATATCTCCTGCTCCCCTTACGATAACGAGGTCTTCATTTCTGAATTTCCATTTTGTCTCATCCTGCTCCACTTTTCTTTTCACCTCGAAAGTCTTGAATTTACCGTAAAGCGGCGTCAACGATATCTGGCTCTTCTATCCTTCAAGGATAATCCCCGCATCCTCCCTTTCGGTCACATATCCGATCCGGGCGGCACAGGGGACAACACAACCAAGCTGCCTGAGCAGATCCTCTTCATCCTTACCATCTACCGCAATCAAAAGCCCGCCGCTGGTCTGAGGATCATACAGGATATCCTGCATGGCTCTGGAAACCTCTCCCAGTATCTTCACTTCACCTTCGGCAAAATCACGGTTCCTGTACGCGCCGGCCGGGATCAATCCCATATCGGCCATTTCCAGAGCTTCCGGATGGAACGGGATCTGATCCACCTGAAGATGAATCGTGCATCCGCTGCCCTGTGCCATTTCACAGCTGTGTCCCATCAATCCAAAGCCCGTTACATCTGTACAGCTATGGACCTGGAAATTCTGCATCACCCGGCAGGCATCCTTATTGAGCTGCGCCATCTGACGACAGATTCTGTCATACACAACGGGATCAGTCATCTGAGCCTTTGCCGCTGTTGTCAGAATACCGATTCCCAGGGGCTTTGTCAGAAACAGGACATCTCCCGGCCTGGCGGTGTCATTCCTGAAGACTCTTCCCGGATGGGCAAATCCTGTCACCGCCAGGCCGTAAAGAGGTTCGCTGCCTTCGATCGTATGTCCTCCGGAAATGATTACTCCGGCTTCATAAGCCTTGTCATATCCCCCGCGAAGGATTTCCCGGATCCATTCCTTCTCCATTTTTCCGGTCACACACATCACGTTCAGTGCAAGCTGTGGACTTCCCCCCATGGCATAGACATCCGAGATGGCATTCGCGGCGGCGATCTGACCAAACAGATAAGGATCATCCACGATCGGAGGGAAAAAATCCACGGTCTGGATCAGGGCGGTATCCTCATTGATGACGAAAACGCTGGCATCATCACTCTTGTCAAATCCCACAATCAGACGCGGATCCGTATGGGTGTGGAAGTCCTCTAAAAGAGCTGAAAGTGTACCGGCTCCCACCTTTGCTCCGCAGCCGGCACAGGAGGCCAGCCTGGTAAGCTTTGCTTTCGTTTCCATATTTTATCCCCGGTTTCTTCATGATATTCGTGCAGATTTGCAGGGGCTGTTCCTTCTGCCCCTGATAAAATTTCTCATCAATAAACACAAGCTCAGGATCTGTGCATTAATCACCTGTCCATCTGACTTGTCTGAATCCTCCCAGGCGGCGTTGGTCTCGTCTTCCGACTCGGTCGGCGCTAAACGAGTGCCACCGGCACTCAGCGCCGTCAATCATCGATGCCCGGATAAAGGA
>CACZQU010000446.1 GCA_902783305.1 uncultured Lachnospiraceae bacterium
ATCCCGCTGCTTCTTTCACGGTTACTATTCAGTTCCTTCCGTCCCATCTGTTTTTTGCCCGCGCCTGTGGTGCTTTTCCAATCTGCTTTGCATGACTGGATTCCTGCCCCCGGCTCGGCCGGTGCAAACGCGTGCCGCCTGCACGAAGCACCCTCATGATGGAAGGTGACAGTAAAGGAGAGGATTTTCAGCCAATGAAGCTGACCCACGAATATCGGAGCAACGGGTACAACATTGTACTCGATATTAACAGCGGATCGATACACCTGGTGGACGATGTTGCGTACGCGCTTATTCCGCTTATGGAAGAGGGACATAGTCTTAAGGAATGTCAGGAAGAATTAAACGGGCTTTTTTCCTGGGATCAGATATCATCCGCCTGGGAGGAATGTACTACCCTTGAGCACCAGGGAATGCTGTTCACAAAAGATCCCTATGAAAAGGTGGTCAGCGATTTTGTCCTTAGACCGCAGCCTGTCGTCAAAGCATTGTGCCTTCATATTGCCCATGACTGTAATCTCGCCTGTCGGTATTGTTTTGCCGGAGAGGGAGAGTATCATGGCAGCAGAGGGCTGATGTCTTATGAAACCGGAAAGAAGGCATTGGATTTTCTGATTGCTTCTTCCGGCTCGCGAAAAAATCTGGAAGTGGATTTCTTTGGCGGAGAACCACTGTTGAACTGGGAAACCGTAAAAGCCTTAGTCGCTTACGGGAGGCAGATGGAGCCCGTTTATGACAAAAGGTTCCGGTTCACTCTGACGACGAACGGTGTCGGACTGAATGAGGAAATCATGGAATTCTGCAACCGGGAGATGGGAAATGTCGTGCTGAGCATTGACGGCAGAAAAGAGATTCACGACCGGATGCGCCCGTTTCGTTCCGGAAAGGGAAGCTACGATGTTGTTCTCCCGAAGTTTCTCAGATTCGCCGAGCTCAGGGGACAGAAGAATTATTACGTCAGAGGAACGTTTACCCATCACAATCTGGATTTCGCGGAGGATGTCCTTCATCTGGCGGATCTGGGATTCAGACTGATCTCCGTGGAGCCTGTGGTTGCTCCTTCTGCTGCCGATTACGCGATAAAAGAGGAGGATCTGCCCAGGATCATGGAGCAATATGATTTTCTCGCGCAGGAAATGATCCGCAGACAGAAAGAAGGCCGTGGATTTCAGTTTTTCCACTTTATGATTGACCTGGAGGGCGGTCCTTGTGTATACAAAAGGCTTTCCGGGTGCGGGTCGGGTACAGAATACCTCGCTGTGACTCCCTGGGGGGATCTGTATCCCTGTCATCAGTTTGTCGGTGAAGAGCAGTTCCTTATGGGCAATGTGGAGACCGGAGTCACTAAGCCTGAGATTGCGCAGCAGTTTGCCTTGTGCAATGTTTATGCGAAGCCGGAATGCAGGGACTGCTTTGCAAGATTTTACTGCAGCGGAGGCTGTGCGGCGAATGCCTTTCATTTCAGCGGAGATATCCGCGGAAATTACAGGATTGGATGTGAGCTTCAACGAAAGAGAACGGAGTGCGCCATTATGATCAAGGCGGCGCAGGCCTGAGATTTGCGATGAGCATTCTCTGACGAAGCAAGGAACAATCCGGTCCGCAGGAGTCATTTTGCACTACAACCAAGTATTTTAGAAGGGAAGCAAAGATGAAGAAGAAAACGGGAATCGCGGTTCTGATTCTGACCGTGATCGTAACTGTATTTTTATGCTATACTGCCGGGATTGGGTTCGGACCGGATCATTCCGGTTCAGCCAGAAACATAAAGACGGGTCTGGACCTTGCCGGTGGTGTCAGCATCACTTACAAAACAGTGGTAGACAATCCTGACAGTGAGGATCTGGCGGATACAATCTATAAACTGCAGAAGCGTGTCGAACAGTACAGCACTGAAGCACAGGTTTATCAGGAGGGCGGGAACCGTATCAACGTCGAAATTCCCGGTGTCACAGATGCCAATTCGATTCTCGAGGATCTCGGCAAACCGGGTTCTTTGTGCTTTATCGAAATGACAGACAGTGAGGGCAATGCCAATTTCGCGTATGATGCCTCTGCCGAGAGCCGCTATTCCCTTTCCCGTTCCATTGACGAGATCCGTGAAGCCGGTTCTGTTGTGCTTGAGGGCAGCGAGGTCGCTGACGCGGAAGGCGTTGCGTACCAGGATCAGACGACGAAGGCAGTATCCTATCAGGTCAGGCTTGAGCTCACCGAGGAAGGAAAGAACCGCTTCGCAGAAGCGACAACGGCCAATGTTGGAAAACAGATTGCTATTGTTTACGATGGGGAAATCATCAGTGCGCCTACCGTCAACGAAGCGATTACCGGCGGAAGCGCCCAGATCACCGGGATGAACGATCTTCAGGATGCGAAAACCCTTGCATCCTTTATCCGCATCGGCTCACTTTCCCTTGAACTTGAAGAGCTTCGTTCCAGCGTAGTTGCGGCGCAGCTTGGTCTTGACGCGATCCGCACCAGCCTTATTGCCGGAGCGATCGGCCTTGTGCTTGTCATTCTTCTGATGATCTTCGTCTATAAGCTTCCCGGCATCGCAGCGGGAATTTCACTGATTCTGTATACCGCCATTATCATGATCCTGCTTCTGGGCTTTGAGGTCACCCTGACCCTTCCGGGTATCGCAGGTATCATTCTTGGTATCGGTATGGCTGTTGACGCCAATGTCATTATTTATGCCCGTATCCGGGAAGAGATCGGAAGCGGCCTTTCGGTTCATGGAGCGATTAAAAGCGGTTTCAGTAAGGCTTTTTCCGCAATATTTGACGGAAATATCACAACACTGATTGCCGCTGTCGTTCTGATGAGACTGGGATCCGGCCCTGTGAAGGGCTTTGCCTATACCCTGGCGATGAGTATCCTCGTTTCCATGTTCTCCGCGCTTGTGGTATCCCGTCTGCTGATTTATGCATTCTATGCTATCGGCGCCCGGGAGGAGAAGTACTATGGGAGCATCGTCTATAACAAAACATATGATTTCCTCGGAAAAAGAAAGCTGTTTTTCCTGATCTCTCTGGTGCTGATTCTTGCCGGACCCGTCGGCATGCTGATCAATAAAGGAATCAACGGAAATATTCTCAACTACAGCCTCGAGTTTTCCGGTGGTACATCCACCAATGTTACCTTCAATGAAGACCTTGACATGAAAACGATTGATTCGGAGGTCGTTCCGGTTGTCGAGAGCATTACCGGGGATTCCAACATTCAGCCTACCAAGGTTGTAGGAACCAATCAGGTCATCATCAAGACCCGTTCTCTTTCACTGGATGAAAGAGAGGCGCTGAATCAGGCGATCATCGACAAATTTGACGTGAATCCGGACCTGATTCAGGCGGAAAGCATCTCCTCCACCATCAGCAGTGAGATGAGAAGGGATGCGGTTGTAGCTGTGATCATCGCCACGATCTGCATGCTTCTGTATATCTGGCTGCGGTTTAAGGATCTCCGGTTTGCCGGAAGTGCAGTGCTCGCGCTGATCCATGACGTTCTTGTGGTACTTACCTTCTACGTCATCTCCAGGACAAGCGTCGGTAATACCTTTATTGCCTGCATGCTTACGATCGTCGGTTATTCGATCAATGCGACCATCGTCATCTTTGACCGTATCCGTGAGAAGCTTCAGCCGGGGATGAATGACAGGCAGCTTGAAACCCTTTGTAATGAGAGTGTGACCCAGACTCTGACCAGAAGTATTTATACTTCTCTTACCACCTTCATTATGGTTCTGGTGCTTTTCATTCTTGGTGTAGCATCAATCAAAGAGTTTGCAGCTCCTCTTATGGTGGGTATTATCTGCGGTGCCTATTCTTCAGTGTGCATCACCAGTGCTCTGTGGTTTATCATGAGAACCCGACTGCGCAAAAAGGATGCTTCCAGGGTGACGGGAAACCAGTCCGTGAATCGTTCATCTGTCCCGAAGGGCACTGCCTCTGGTAAAGACAGCGGAAAATCTGCCTCTGAGACAGGGCAGAGCCAGCCCAAAAAGAAAAACCGCAAAAGGGCAGCACAGCGGCTCGCCAGAGAAGAAGCCGAAAAACAGACAAAAGACAGCATTGAATAAAGATACGAACTAATTAATCTGGTTTATTAACTGCCCGGGACTCTCCCGGATCCGCTATAGAAGGATCAGGCACGAGCCATGTGTCTGATAGGCTTCCGCAGCAGCATCCGCAGCGTCCCGGGTTTGTTTTCACGTGTGGGTAGATTATGCAAAAATGGATGGTTGCGTCAAAAAAGGCAGATTTCACCAGAATTGGAGTTACCTTTGGAATTGACCCTGTCATAGCCAGGCTGATCAGGAACAGGGATATCATAGGAGACGATCAGATCAGACATTATCTGGAAGGCCGGCTTGATGACATTCCGTCTCCGTGGCAGATGGCGGGCATGGAGGAGGCGGCGGAGCTTCTGAGCGAAAAAATCAGACAAAAAAAACCGATCCGGATCATCGGTGATTACGACATTGATGGTGTAATGGCTGTGTTTATTCTGTCCTCCGGGCTTGCGCGGCTCGGAGCTGTGCTGGATTCAAAAATTCCGGACCGGATTACGGATGGATATGGACTGAATGAGCACATGATTGAGCAGGCAAAGGAAGACGGTATTGATACTATTATCACCTGTGACAATGGTATTGCTGCCCGCGAGCCAGTCAGACTTGCCCGTGAATATGGGATTACCGTTGTGGTTACGGATCATCACGATATTCCATTTGAAGAGAAAAACGGGAAGAAGACATGGATCCTGCCTCCGGCAAATGTTATCCTCAATCCGAAACAGGAAGACTGTACCTATCCATACAAAAACATCTGCGGTGCGGTTGTTGCATGGAAGCTGGTTTTTGCTTTGTATCAGAAAAACGGGATAGATATGGAACTGGCGTGGAAGTATCTTCCCTTTGCGGCAATCGCTACAGTCGGAGATGTAATGGAACTGCAGGGTGAAAACCGGATCCTGGTAAAGGAAGGGCTCAAAGCGATTCCTCAGACGGAAAATGTCGGATTACAGGCACTCCTGCAGGCGGCGGGACTGGAAGACAAGGAAATCTCAGCCTACCATGTAGGCTTTGTCATCGGCCCCTGCATCAATGCCTGCGGACGCCTTGACAGCGCACACAGAGCTCTGGAGCTGTTTATGGAGGAAGATAAGGAAAAGGCGGCCCAGATAGCAGGAGAGCTTCGTGATCTGAATGAAAGCCGCAAAGCCATGACGGAAGAGGGCGTGGAAGCTGCAGTATCGTCCATCACTGAAAGCATGCTTCACAGTGACAAGGTTCTTGTCATCTATCTGCCCGAATGCCATGAAAGCATAGCGGGGATTATAGCCGGAAGAATCAGGGAGACGTATCACAGGCCTTGTTTTATTCTGACAAAAGGGGAAAAATGCGTTAAGGGAAGCGGAAGATCCATTGAAGAATACCCGATGTATGAGGAGCTTAACCGTTGCAGCGATTTACTGGAGCAGTTCGGAGGTCATCCGATGGCTGCCGGACTTTCCCTTAAGGAAGAAAACGTGGATATACTCCGCAGACGTCTGAACGCCAACTGTACTCTGACCCAGGAGCAGTTAGCCGAAAAAATCATGATTGACGCGGCAATGCCTATCGCATACATTTCCCGTAAACTGGTAAACCAGATCTCTCTTCTGGAGCCTTTCGGAAAAGGTAATGAAAAGCCTTTGTTTGCCCAGAAGGATCTCCATGTCGTTGATTGCAGAGTGTTGGGAAAAAACAGCAATGTGCTGAGGATGCGTGTGAGTGATTCTGCGGGATTTATGATGTCCGCAGTCTATTTCGGAAATGCCCGGAAATTCTATAATGACCTGAAGGATAAGCGCCGGATTGCGGCTACCTATTATCCGGAGATCAATTCTTATCTGGGAAGAGAAACGCTGCAGATCGTGATTCAGAATTATAAGGTATATTAAGTCAACGGTTGGGAGCATTGATGGCTCAGAGGGGAAGCGGCACAGGCAGGGGCGTTGAAAACAGAAGAGAAACCGTGTATAATGATTCATGGTTTTGACCTTATTCAGTTTAAGGAGATGACAAAATGAAAAAGAAATCATTCATGATTTTTCTGGCTGTTGCCGCGGCGGGAGCGCTTGCGTTGTCTGGCTGTCAGAAAAATCCACCCTCCGGAAGCGAAGAAAGTGCTGCAGAAAGTACCGATTCCTCCGGCAGGGAGCGCGCGCCTGCTGCTACGGATGAAGATATTGCGGCTGCCGGCTTTACCAGCCTGGATCCTGAGGAGGGCTCTTCTTCCGTCAGCCAGGATGCACTCCCGGACCGGTCCGCGGCAGTGGTACTGGATACCTCGGATCTCCTTTCCGGGATTCATCACGCGATCATTGAGGTGGAGGATTTCGGACCGATCTATATCGAGCTTGATGCGGATCAGGCTCCGATTACCGTTACGAATTTCGTCAAGCTTGCCCAGGAGGGCTTTTATGACGGATTGACCTTTCACCGGGTTGTACCCAATTTTATGATTCAGGGTGGAGATCCTAACGGCAACGGAACCGGCGGATCTTCCGAGTCCATCAAAGGAGAGTTTCCGGATAACGGAGTGGAAAACAACCTTACCCATACCAGAGGAACTATCTCCATGGCCAGGACGGATGATCCGGATTCAGCTACCTCCCAGTTTTTTATCATGCACCAGAATTATAATCGGATTGACGGCGGGTATGCGGCGTTTGGACATGTGACGGAAGGAATTGAAGTAGTGGATGCTATCGTGGAATACGCAGATACGGTTGACAGAAATCCGCAGAGCGGAGTGATCACCAATATTGTGGATCAACCCTTGATTACCACGATTCTGATTATCGACTGATCAGGAGGCGGCTTTATGTTGAGAGGGAAAACCATACTGCTTGGTGTTACCGGGAGTATAGCTGCGTACAAAGCGGCATGCCTTGCGAGCAGCCTCGTCAGGGAGCACGCGGATGTTCATGTCATCATGACGCGGAATGCCTGTAATTTTATTCATCCTGTTACTTTTGAAACGCTGACCGGCAATAAGTGTCTCGTGGATACCTTTGACCGGAATTTCGAGTTTCAGGTTGAACATATCTCCCTTGCGAAAAAAGCGGATCTTCTGATGATTGCGCCTGCGACAGCAAATGTGATTGGGAAGCTTGCCCATGGCATTGCGGATGACATGCTCACGACAACCACATTGGCCTGTCAGTGCCCCGTATATACAGCGCCGGCAATGAACACCAGGATGTATCACAACAAGGTTGTGCAGGACAATCTGTCGATTCTGGCACATCTTGGAGTTCATCTTATCACCCCTGCTTCCGGGAGGCTGGCTTGCGGGGATTCTGGTGAGGGAAAAATGCCGGAGCCGGATGATCTGAAGGAGTATATCATCAGGGAACTGGCTTTGCCCAAGGATTTTGACGGCAGACGGGTTCTGGGTACGGCAGGACCTACTCAGGAGAGCATCGATCCGGTGCGCTATATCACCAATCATTCTTCCGGGAAGATGGGATATGCGATTGCCAGGAATGCTATGCTGAGGGGAGCTGAGGTCACTCTGGTCTCGGGGCCTGTGAGCATTGCTCCGCCTCCCTTTGTCAATTTCATTCCGGTGACGACGGCCAGTGAGATGTTTCACGCGGTTACCTCCATCAGTTCCCGGTTTGATTTTATCATCAAGGCTGCTGCAGTAGCGGACTTTCGTCCGAGGGAAGTACAGGATGACAAAATCAAAAAGAAGGGTTCAGGCATGACACTGGAGCTGGAGCCCACTGATGATATCCTGGGATATCTGGGAGCTCATAAACCGGAGGGACAGATTCTTTGCGGGTTCTCCATGGAGACAAAGGAAATGCTTCATTATGCCAGGCAGAAGCTGGCCGGCAAGAACCTGGATCTGATTGCGGCAAACAATGTGAAAGAGGAAGGCGCAGGCTTTGGTGTAGATACCAATGTGCTGACCCTGATTACCAGGGAAAGCGAGACGGCGCTTCCGCTCATGAGCAAGGAGGAGGCGGCCGGAAAGCTTCTTGACATCGCACTGTCCCTGGTTTAATATGATTCAGGCACCAAATGGTCTTTTTTATCCAAACCTGTATTGTATCTCCGCATGGAGAATAGTAACAAGGAGGAACAACATGAAAGAAAAGAAAAAAGATACCCGCTGGCTTGCAGGAGTAGCGATGATGACCGCTGTCATTATCCTTCTTGCCAATACTCCGCTGGGAATGATCCAGCTTCCTGTCATCAAGGCAACGACTGTTCATATCCCGGTTATTCTGGGATCGATCCTTTTTGGTCCGTTAGCCGGGGCATTTCTGGGATTTGTTTTTGGGATCTGTTCCTTAATCAGCAATACCATGGCTCCGACTCTTCTGAGCTTTGCCTTTTCTCCGTTTTTAGCAGCCGATTTTTCCGGTGTGCTGAAGGCATTGTGGATTTCGGTGGGATGCAGAATGATGATCGGAATCCTTTCAGGATGGATATGGATCGGACTTACCCGGCTTCGGACAAGTCAGTGGATCGCTCTTCCTCTAACAGGCTTTCTGGGATCCATGACCAATACGGTGTTTGTCATGGGCAGTATCTACCTGCTTCTGGCCCGTGAATATGCCGAAATCAGGAATGTCGGTCTGTCAGCGGTTTTTGGTCTGATCATGGCAACGATTACAGGCTCCGGGATTCCGGAAGCCATTGCGGCTGCGGTATTGGTGCTGGCTGTCGGAAAAGCACTGATTGCTTTTATGCATCGTACAAACGTTTCATGACAGGACGGGGGAGTGAACATGATTCTGGCAATTGACGTTGGAAATACCAACATTGTCATTGGCTGCATCGACAGACAGAAAACCTATTTCATCGAACGTCTGTCCACTGTCCGCACAAAAACAGAGCTGGAGTACGCAGTCGATGTCAAAACCGTTCTGGACATTTACGGGATGGATCTTGGCAGGATCGAGGGCTGCATTATTTCTTCTGTTGTTCCTCAGATTACCGGAGTATTCCATCTGGCCCTCCAAAAAATCCTGACGGACAGGCCTTGTCTCGAACTGGGACCCGGGACAAAAACCGGACTCAATATCTATATGGACAATCCTGCATCCGTAGGAGCGGATCTGGTTGCGGCGGCTGTCGCCGGTGTAGAGCAGTATCCGGTTCCTTTGATTTTGATTGATATGGGGACAGCCACAACCGTCACCGTCGTGGACAGCGAAAAACGGTATATTGGCGGGCTGATCTATCCTGGAATCAATATCTCCCTGGACGCTCTTACTGCTCATGCGTCACAGCTTGGAGGAATACGGCTTGAGCCTCCCCGCAGAGTGATCGCAAAAAATACCGTTGACAGTATGAAGAGCGGTATTCTGTACAGTAATGCTGCTGCTTTGGACGGAATTATTGACAGGATCACGCAAGAGCTCGGACAGGAAGCCAGCATTGTCGCTACAGGCGGCCTTGCCTCGAAAATCGTTCCGTTTTGCCGGAAAAAGATCATTCTGGATGAAGAACTGATTCTGAAAGGCCTGCTGGCGATCTATGAAAAAAACATGCAGTAGATTTGGAGGAGGAATGTAATGCCTTATCGTTTTTTATCACTGCCTCTGGCATTTATTCTCGATCTGGTAACAGGAGATCCGCAGTGGAAATATGACCCGCTTCGACTGCTTGGAAACCTGATTGCGTATCTGGAACGGCTGATCCGGAAAACAAGACCCTCTTATGAGCAGAGCGTCGATGAAGAAGTTCTGGGACGTCTGCGGAAAAAGGAATTCCGGGATGGTCTTCTTGAGGTTGTCCTGGTCTGCCTGATCTCTTTTCTGGTTCCGTTCATCGTCCTTCGCATTCTCTATGGGATTTTTCCGTTTATTGGTTTTATCGCGGAAATCCTTCTATGCAGCCTTCTGCTGAAGACCAGTTCTCTGAAAAAGGAGAGCATGGAGGTTTACAGGGCTCTTCGCGCGGGGGATCTCACAAAAGCACGTGAGACGGTCTGCAGACAGGCAGGATATGATATTCATGTTCACGATCCGGAGGGAATTACACGTGCTGCAGTAGGCTCCCTGACAGAAGCTGCTTCAGACGGAACCATAGCGCCTATGCTTTTCATGGCAATCGGAGGGGTTCCGCTGATGTCAGTGTGCATAGCAGTCAATATGATGGATAATGTATTGGGACATAAGAGTGGATTGTATCTGTATTACGGCCGGGCAGCGGCAAAACTGGATGATGCGGTCAACTATTTTCCATCCAGACTGTGCGGCTGGCTGATCGTAGCTGCGTCTTACCTTATGGGCTTTGACGGAAATAATTCCAAAGCCATCTATTTAAGGGACCGCAGCAAGCATGACAGCCCCAATTCAGCTCACACGGAGGCTGCCATTGCCGGTGCGCTGAACATCAGCCTCGGCGGCGAAGCCGTAGGAGAGGGCGGGCAGAAAACGAAGCCCCTTATCGGAGATCCGAATCGCCCCATTGAGCTGGAGGATATTCCGAGAACGATACGGATTTTTTACGGCGCAGCCATTCTTTCTGTAGTAATCTTTACTCTCCTCTTTAAACTGCTTCACTGATCAGTTTTCGCAGCAATCCGCAGGCGGGTTCAAAATCGGTATCCGGCATGCTGGAACAGGAGAGAAGAAGAGCCATTCTGCCCCTGGCATATTCTGACAGTTCAAGCCTGAGCCCCTCCTTTATGGCGCTCTTCAACAAAGCAGGAGCGTCAAAGGAGGGGGGCAGGCAGAGAGCGACAGTGGTTCCTGCGGGTCCACACAGGATCGGAAAGCTTTCTTCAGATTCTGTGGTGGAAATGCCGAATTCTTTCTGCAGGCACTGAATCAGCTTCCTGCGCTTTCCGGCATAGAGCCGCTTTTGCTTTCTGATCTGGTTTTCCAGATGACCGTCACGTAAATACTGTGCCAGGGCAATCTGCTCTGCTTTGGAAGCCGTCTGATTATACAGGGCGGTTTTTTCCATATATCTGTTTAACAAGATCGGCGGCAGGATCATGAAAGACAGACGGATGGATGGAAGAAGGAGCCTTGAAAACGAACCCAGATAGATGGTATTCATCTGGTTCCCCAGGCCATATATTGAAGGAAGAGGCTGCGGCAGGTAGATAAACTCATTGCCATAATCGTCTTCAATCACATAATGTCCTTCTGTCTGCGCGTGTTCGATCAGTTCAAGCCTCCTCGTGACGGGCATAACCTCTCCCCACTTGGTCATCTGAGCAGGAGAGACATAGATAATATCGCTGTTTTTGTCTCTGTAGTTAATCTGAAAGCCGTAATCCTGAAAGACAGCAGCTCCCTGGATGAAATCCGGAGTCGGAAAAGAAACACTGGAGCAGTTCTTTTTGAAAATCGGACACAGAAGCTGCAGCAGGCTTTGAGTGCCTGCGCCGATCACGATTTCTTCCGGAAAGCACAGAATGTTTCTGTGTCTGCGCATGTAGTCACTGAGGGCTTGCCTGAGATCGGGCTCCCCTTGCGCCTGCGGATAGGAGAGCATACGATGATCCTGGCGAAGTGCACTTCTGAGGTAACGGCGCCATATGTCAAAACGGAAGCTGGCGCGGTCTGCTCCCCGTGAGGCAAAATCATATCGGATCGGCGATTCATTGTGCGGAATATGAACCTTGTCATTTCTGTCTGCAATATTCGTGACGTAATATCCGCTTTGTGCCTTTGCTATCACATATCCTTCTGCTGCCAGCTGAAGATAAGCATTCTCTGCCGTTGTTCTGCTGATCTGGTGAAGGGCGGCACACTTTCGCAGTGAGGGCATCCGGGTTCCGGGAAGCAGTTTGCGATCCATGATCAGTTTCTTATAATGATGATAGATTTCCAGGTACAGAAATTCAGTTGAAGTGTCAGATTTAGACATCAACGGCCTCCTTTTTTGGCAGGGAGAAGTTCACATCCTGAAAAGGAATGACGATGCGTTTGCTTGTCGATGAGTTTTTTCTTTCTGGTACAGCATGCTGTACGTTACTATTCAGCCGTCCCTGAAAATGCGCTTATCTGAACGTCATGCTCGCATGTAAGGGCAGATAAGCGCATTTTCAGGTGAC
>CACZQU010000447.1 GCA_902783305.1 uncultured Lachnospiraceae bacterium
GTGTTGTGACTATAGTAATATCATATCACAATTCGATTTGTGTGTCTACACTCGCGGAACCGGATTCGGGCGGCAGCCCCTGACAGGTGTTACTTATTCACAGCCACTCCACAACATTCGGAATTCCCGCCCTGCAGGCTCTCCCGGCGCTTCGCGCCTGAATTCCTCATGTCGTGGAGTGACAGCTTTCGCTGCCGGTTATTGCTTTTTCTCCGCTTCCTTCTGTTTTCTCTCCTCTTCCAGCATCTTAAGATACTGCCCGGCGTCGTCCGGGATATCATCGAGATTGTCCCCGACTTCAACGAGCAGAGGCGGCTTTTTGAAGAAGATATCATACATGACCGGTACGATATAAAGCGTCATCAGCGTAGAGTAAAGAAGACCTGCCGCAATGACCAGGGCCATACCGCTGGCCATCTGGCTTCCCATCCCATCGCCGATGACCATCTGTACCATCGCCAGAATCGTCGTCAGAGCGGTCATCATGATCGGGCGCATACGGGTCGAGCCGGCGGCAATCAGAGCCGTCCTTCTGTCCAGTCCTCCCAGCCTGAGCTGGTTGGTGTAATCGACAAACACGATACCGTTGTTGACCACCGTCCCCATCAGGATGACAAAGCCCATCATGGAAAGCAGATCCAGCTGTCTTCCTGCTGCCAGAAGGCCGATCATTCCTCCGGTGAAAGCCAGCGGAATGGTAAACATGACGATCATCGGAGAGAGAAGACCCTGGAACTGGGCGACCATAATCAGATAGATAAACAGCAGAGAAAGGCCTCCCAGCTGCCCCATCTTGACCAGCATTTCATTGACCTCTTCGCTCTCCCCGCTGATCTCCAGCGAATATCCGTAAGGGAGCTCTACCTTGTCCAGTTTTCCTGTAAGCTGCCGGGAAAGGAGGGTGGTATTATACCCGTCATCTGCGGCAGCTGTCACCGTCAGATACCGGACGGAATCCTTCCGGTTGATCCCGGCGAGGGAATCGGTCTCCTCCAGCTCAGCGAATTCTCCAAGCTTATGAACCGTGGTTTCCGGTTCCTCCTCCGGGATTTCTTCCAGCACCTCCGGTATCTCCTCCTGAGTCTCCTCCCGGGTTTCTTCTTCCATCTGGAACATCGCCGCCAGATCTCCAAAGGAAGAGCTTCCTGCCGCCCCTGCGGACAGACCGCCGCCTGAGGCAAGGGAAGAGGCGGACATTCCGCCCATCCCTCCTGAAGTCATTGATGTCATCCCTCCTGCGGCCATCTGGGACATGGAGGAGCCTCCTGAGCCCATCATTGCTGCAGCCCCGGAAGCCATACCCATTCCGGAAGAAGTGTCAAATTCGATATCCAGGATTTTGTCCACGGTCAGCGGATCCGTCCCGTCGTGGATGATGACATCCAGAATATCTCCCTGGTAACGGATCTTTGTGGAATTCACCGTAGTCGTCAGCTCTCCCAGAATCTGCATATAGATCTGCGCCGTAGTGATCCCCAGAGCCATGGCCTTGTCCCTGTTGACCAACAGGTGGAGAGTGGGATCCAGTTCCTGAGAGCCGTCATTGATATCCACGAATCCTTTGACCTCTCCGATCACCTTTGCGACATCCTTCCCGATCCCACGGAGCACATCCAGATCCTGTCCATAGATATTGATCGAAAGGTTTCCTGCCGTGAAGCCCGAAAGATCGGACATTCCTCCGCCCGCCGCTGTCACGGTACAGCCGATAAAGGCGGTATCCTCTTCGATCCGGCGGCAGATCCGGTCAACCTCTCCGCTGCCGGCTTCTTCGGGCAATGTGATCATACAGGTATACCTGCCATAGGTATCCTGCGCACCCATGGCGCCGCCAAGCGCGGAGCCCAGTCCCGCGCTGTCCATCATTCCCACATCGCCGATCCCTTCGATCTGCATCATGACGTCCAGTATCTGCGCAGCCTTCCGGTGGGATTCCTCCCTGGTGTCTCCCTCCGGCGTTTCTATCGTCACCTGAATCTGTGCACTGCTCATGGAGGGGAGCACCACGATGCCCATCCGCAGCACTTCATAGACGCAGAAAATCAGAAGTCCGGTCACAAAAGCGAGAATAAAAAACTTTCTTTTCAGGCAGAAGCTCAGCGTTCCTTCATATAATCTCAGCAGCCGCGATTTGGACTTTTTCTCCCGGGTCTTCCTTTTCCGCAGAATTGTACTTCCCGCTGCCGGTACGACGGTCAGAGCGGTGACCAGGGAAGCCAGGAGGCAATACCCGATCGAAAGCCCCATCGGCACCAGAAGCTCCTGAACCATTCCGTCCGTAAAAACCAGAGGAAGGAAGACACAGATCGTCGTCAACGTGGAAGCGATAATCGAGCCGGAAACCTGCCGGGCTCCCTGCACGGCCGCCCTCGGCGCATCCACTCCCTGTGAACGCAGACGGAAAACATTTTCCATGACAACGACCGAATTGTCTACCAGCATACCGATCCCCAGCGCCAGACCGGCCAGTGTCATGATGTTGAGCGACAGGCCTGAAAAGTACATCATAACCATGGCGATCATCAACGACAGGGGGATGCTGATCGCCACAAGGAGCGTCGGCCGGATATCCCTCAGGAAAAGGGCGAGAACCAGAAATGCCAGAAGCGCTCCGCTCAGCATGCTCTTTACGATGTCCCCTACAATAATATCGATATAGCTTCCCTGATCCACCAGTTCAACAATATGAACATCCGGATCACGGCGCTGAAGCTCCGCAAAGGCATCCGCCATCTCGTGAGACACCTGGTTTGTTCCTGCGGCAGGACTTTTGAAAATACTGAGCAATACCGCATAGCTGCCGTTCAGGCGGGAAAAGCTCTCCCCGGAATCATCGATCAAGGTGACATCCGCCACATCGTCCAGTCGGACCGGCCCCAGTTTATCGATGTCAGCCAGAAGTGTCTGTTCCAGCTCCTGCGTGCTCTCAAATTCGTCTCCGACCTTGAGCAGCCAGGAATTGTCTTCCTCATCATCCACATACCCGGCGGGCATCGCGAAATTCTGAGCATATATCATCTGCGAAAGAGTGGAGGCACTGAGCAACGCATCCATGTTCGCACTCTTTAACGCCTGTTCTTTTGCACTCTCATACTGTGTCTCGGCCTGCTCCAGCTGGGCATCCGCGGAGGACAGGGTGAGGGAAGCAATGGTAAACTGCATGGCAGCATCCAGCTGGCCCTGGGTCAGTGCAGCGTATGCGGTTTCCAGCCCCTTCAGAAGCTCCGGCAGCCCGGTAAGGCTTTGAGACAGGGAAGCCAGAGAGGAGCTTGCATTGGCAATGACACTATCCAGTGTACCTGCCGTGTCCCATACGCTGACAGAAGCCAGTACCGACTCAATCCTGGGAATCAGGGCAGCAAGCCGGGTAACGCCGGAGACAACGTCAGAGATCGTGACGGAATCAATGAGCTGCTGAATTTCCTTCAGTCCCTCAATCAGCTCTTCCAGATCCCCCTGGTTGTGAATATTGATATCCCCGTCCGAGGTAAAGCTGTCCGGTCCGCCGGGAACCCCGTTTTCGGCATTTCTCACAGACCGGCCCATTTCCGAGACCGCCTCGGCGAGCTGATTCTGCGCAGCTTCCAGTTCCGCCTGCGTCCGGATCAGGATCTGTCTCCTCATCTCAAGCTCTTCCGAAACAAAGGCATCCTCTTCCTCTTTTCCCTGAGCGGAAAACTCATCAGAATCTTCCGTCAGGGAAAGCTCCTGATCAGAAGGCTCATCCAGGGAAAGGCCGGGCACATCCATCTCTTCCGGGGCAAAATCATTTTCGGTAAAGTCATTTCCGGTAAAATCACTGCCGGCAAAGTCACTGCCGGTAAACAGCCAGGATTCTTCCCCTTCCCCGCTGATCTCCTCCCA
>CACZQU010000448.1 GCA_902783305.1 uncultured Lachnospiraceae bacterium
CACCCAGCAACCGGGACGACGTGGACAGGATGATGAATCTGTTCTTCGCCAAGGAAGGAAAGCATATCATATGCGGTGGGACAACTTCTTCTATTGCAGCCAGATGGCTGAGAAAACCGCTTATCCCGTCCCTGAAATTTGTGAATGATATTCCTCCGATCGCTCAGCTCGAGGGGGTAGATCTGGTCACCGAAGGCGTCAGCACCGTGAACAGGGTGGTGGAATATGCCAAAGACTACATTGGAGAAAACAGCCGCTATGATGAATGGAGCTGCCGCAAAGATGGTGCGGCGCTGATCAGCCAGCTCCTTTTCGAGGAAGCTACGGATATTAATTTTTATGTAGGCAAAGCAATCAATCCGGCTCATCAGAACCCGAATCTGCCGATCAATTTCAATATCAAGATGAATCTGGTACAGGAACTGTCAGAAGCACTGAAGAAAATGGGGAAGCAGATTAAGGTCAGTTATTTTTAAGGAGACTCTATGCGCAGATTGGATACTCAGGTACAATGATTATAAGTATAAAGTCCTGCGGGAAGTGGCCAGGGAGGCGTGGAATGATTCATTGACGAAGAATGTCCTGGATATTCCTAAGGCTATCGTTCCGGAGAAGGTTCCCACAGTAAGGTGCTGTGTCTATAAGGAATTCCTGCGTATTGCTGTGCAATTCTGCAGATAAACAAAAAAGAAAGCTTTCTGCTGCCGTAAAAAGAACGGCGGCAGGAGGTTTTCTTTTTTTGCCTGCAGCAGGAATATCATTCCACCACTTTATGAACAGCAGATCTTCCGGAACCTGGCCAGCAACGCTGAGAAGTTATACTGCAATAAATATCTATAGAGGGTCCTCTCGATTTGAGAATGACAAATCCCGAAAGAACTGCTACAATATCTGTGAGAAAATTGCTTCCAGCATCATGGTTCAGTGTAAAGACGGAGGTCTTGGGAGATGATAATGGGGAAAAGAATTCTTTCACTTTTTCTTTCCATAGTTTTTTTTATGCTCTTTTTGTTTCCGGTATATGCCGGAGAAGCGGATCCTGCATCCGATCCTGCCGGGATCGAAGAAGCTGCCCTTTCGACGGCGAAAGAAAAAAGCACCGCTCAGCCGGAGGAGGCTTCTGAGGATCTGGATGAGCTTTCGGAACAGATCATGGAGGCCTTTGATGATGTGTCAGCTCAGATGGAGAATGTGGATATCCGGGAGATCCTGTCCTATCTGAGGATGGCGAAGGATGTCCTCCAGTCAGAGGATTTCCGAAGGCTGTGGAATTATGAGGAATTCCAGGAACTGTTTCTGGAAACGGAAGCCTCCATGGTCGATTTCATTATTTCCGATCCGGAGCTTTCCATTAAGATCTTTATCACCCTTGGACTGGATAAAGACAGCGCCGGGGTTATCGTTGATGTGGTTGAGAGGAGCGGGATTACCAGCGACCTGGTCAGGAAGATCCCGATTGCCGAAATCGTTCCGGAGATTGAAAAGCTGATCGATAAGGTACTGGAGAGATATGACCTGATGGAAGGCATTCTGCAGCCATTCATGGAAGCTGAAGGTGATGCAGAGGAAACAGCGCAGACGCAGATCAGGATTGCCGCGGGAGGTGAGGGGCTGAATAGTAACGGACAAAGCGATACTTCACAGGATGAAATGGAGTAAATGGAAGGATTTCAGGAGGTGAGCCGCGCAGCATGAGTGAAAAGACAAACAAACCAGCCGGTCTGGTCTTCTTTGAAGCCCAGGAGAAGCCGCGTCAGTATGTTATTTTCAATACTGCCAGAATTAAGGGACAGTGTGACATGGAGGTGTTTACCACCAGTACATTACAGCTGACTTATCCGTTCATCGACAAAGATCAGTGTGATCTTTTCAAAGAGAATGGCGTATGGAAATACCGGAATCTGTCCGCGGATGTGTTTACCTTTGTCGGCGGAAAGTATCTGAAGCAGGGAGAAGAGACGAAGCTTGAGGACGGGATGGTTATCCGTCTCTCCAATGACCGGATGCTGACTGCGATCTTTTTTGAGGAGTTTGTCAGCGGCCGTGACTGGCAGATCATCAATATGGATGACGGACGGCATACCGTCGAAATCGCAGAGGAGCAGGATGGTCAACAGGCTGCTATTTCTCTGCATTACGAGGACGGCATCTGGACAATGGTGGAGATGAAGGCAAAGGATGTCCTTCACAACGGCCTGGAGGTCATGAACAAGGTCAAAATCCGGATCGATGACTGTATCCAGATCGGCGATACGAAATTCTTCTTCGAGGGATCCGGGCTCGTCTACGGATACCCGACGCAAGGCAGCGGGCTGGACATCCATATTGACGAGCGTTCCGCGCATTCTGCCATCAAAAAGGTCACTCTTCTAAAGGATATCAATCTGGAGATCGAACCGGGAAATATGGTTCTCATCCTGGGCGGTTCCGGTGCCGGAAAGAGCACCTTTGTCAATGCCGTCACGGGTTATGAGAAAGCTAAGGCTACGATCAGGGAAGGGAACATTGACTATTACCGCGATTATAACAAGGTCAAGAACAGAATCGGATTTGTTCCGCAGGACAATCTGATGCGTGAAAGTGATACGGTGGGAGATACTGTCAAAAATGCAGCTGAGATGCGCCTGCCGAACGATATGCCCGAGGAGGAGAAGAACAGGCGGGTCAGGGCTGTGCTTGAGACCTTTGGTTTGTCCGGCAGGGAGAAAGAACTGGTTTCCAAGCTCTCCGGAGGACAGAAAAAGAGGCTGTCCATCTGCATGGAATTCGTTTCCTCCCCGTCGCTTTTCATCCTTGATGAGCCTGATTCCGGTCTCGATGGCATCATGGCTACAGAGCTGATGGAGAACCTGAGGCTCATCGCCTGCCAGGGAAGAATCGTTATGGTCATCACCCACGCCCCGGACCGGGTGGCACACCTCTTTGACAAAGTCATTGTGCTGGCGAAGAGTACTGCGGACAAGGTAGGGCAGCTGGCGTTTTACGGAGGCATCCAGGAAGCCAGGGATTTCTTCGAGGTTTCGACGATGGAAGATGTCGTCAGACAGATCAACGCCAAAAACGAGGGTGGTTTCGGACGTTCTGATGAGTTTATTGAAAAATACAAGACTTACTGTGTGGAGCGCGGGCAAAAGAAAAAACGGACTGAGGCCTACAGGGAGATAGGGGCTGTGAATCAGCCTGATTCTGCCCGGGAAGAGACGAAAAAGTCCAGGTTCAAGGCGCGCGGGCGTGATGGATTCGAAGATGTCCGGTACAAGAACCGGCTGGAACAGATTCCGGTTTATCTGGGTAAGCTGTTCCGCATGTTCATTACGGAAATGAACTGGAAGGTGCTTCCCATGTCCGCCATCATCGCCTATCTGGTGGTTTACGTTCTGGGCAGCAAAATGTTCAAGAACATGGAGTACACAAAGTATGGTTCACTGGCGCTGATCTGCGTGTGTATCTGGAACGGGATGTTTAATTCCATCCAGGTCGTCTGTAAGGAAAGGAGCATTATCAAGCGCGAGCACCGGGCAGGTCTGCATATTTCTTCCTATCTGGCAGCACATATGATTTATCAGGCCATGATCTGTGCTCTGCAGGTCGTCATTACCCTGGTGATTTTCCATACATTTGGTATGTATTTCCCGGATACCGGTATTATCACAGGCAGCTTTGCTCTAGATGCAGGGATTTCGATGTTCCTGGCCACATATGCTTCGGATATGCTTGCTCTCATGGTTTCCTGTATCGTACATACGACGACGACAGCGATGACGGTCATGCCATTCCTTCTGATTATCCAGCTTGTATTTGCCGGCTCTATTTTCCCGCTGAGCCGGCCGACGGCAAATCTGATTGCCAACTTTACGATCAGCAACTGGGGAATCAATGCCGTCAATATCGCGGCTGATTACAACAGCCAGAAATCGTCAGCTGTCTATGCTGCGATCGGGAGCATGAAGGTGGACGGAGAAGACGATATGATGCAGAAAATCCAGAACGTTCTGGAACTCGAAGAGGTGAAAGATAAGCTGGAGACCTATACCGCGACAAAGCTGCAGGTGGAGGCATACAATTATACCAAAGAGAATCTGGCGACATGCTGGGCAATCCTGACTTCGTTCGCAGCGGTTTATGCACTGATCGGACTGTTAGTACTGGAATTTATTGATAAGGATAAACGTTAGCTTGCACAGATCCTTAGCTGGGCGGTATGGGTGAAGCGAACCGGAGCAAGTGCCATTAAGACATTGTCACCATCATGGAGGAGAAGACTGGCCGGTTTTCAGACCTGACAGAATAGGAGAGGAGGGAATAACGGGAAATGCATCCTGTATTGTCAATCGGTTTCTATCTTCTTTTTCAGATACTTATTATGCTGCAGAGTGTCTGGTGTCTGAAAATAAACCGTTTTTTTTCCGCCGAGTGCCCAAGGAGGGAATTCCTTCTGATGACCGGTACGGTGCTTTTTCTGATTTTCAGTCTTTTTCCGGTAGCAGGCGCTATGCTGCCGGACAGCAGAATAAAGTTTTCACTCCAGGCTGCGGGAAATATCTTTCTTGGCTTTACCTTGTATTTTAACCTGATGATGGTGGGTTTATCTCTGCTGATGCTGACCATTGATCTGATCAGAGGAGATTCCCGGACGATACAGCTCAAAGGAGCAGTGTTCCTGATCAGCTTTATCACAGGAGCATGCCTGCTGCTCTATGGTATGGTTCATGCACAGCAGACCATTGTCACCAGATATGAACTCCGGCCGGAGGAAAATGCTTCCCCCCAGGCTGATCTTAAGCTCATCCTGATTGGTGATCTGCATCTTTGTGTTAATTCCCATCTCAATACCATACAGAAAATGGTAGAGCTGATCAATCAGGAAAATCCTGATGTCGTGCTCGTTGCCGGAGATATCTTTACCAGCTCCTATAATGGGCTGCGGGATCCGGATAAATATGCAGCGTCGCTGCGTCAGATCAAAGCAGAATACGGAGTTTACGCAGTTTACGGGAATCATGATGTGGAAGAAACGCTTTTTGGAGGTTTCCCGATATCACCTGTCTCAGAAGCCTTCCGGCCGGCTGAGATGGAGCAGTTTCTCAGAGAATGCCATTTTACGGTTCTGCGTGACGAGACGGTAACCATAGCCGGCGGCTCTGTCCAGATTACAGGGAGGGTCGACGGTCAGAAGGCCGGAG
>CACZQU010000449.1 GCA_902783305.1 uncultured Lachnospiraceae bacterium
GGGCTTCCTGCATCAGGCTGCGGGTGTAGGGACGCATCCTCTCACGCAGGAAGATATATTTTCTGCAGATCTCGTATACTTCCGGGCCATAGCTCCAGATCTCGTTCTCCGCGCCGCTGATCTGTTTTCCGCCGCCGGCAGGTCCAAGAGCCGGTTTAAAGGGTTCCCTGAAACCATGCAGGCGCATCACCGGCAGGAAGGTACCGTAGGCAAACCATCTCACCAACACCTCCTTGAACGCGTCATCATGGATGTTTCCGCCGTGGAAGCCTCCGATGTCGGTCGTCCACCAGGGGATTCCGGCCAGTCCCATATTCAGGCCTGCCGCCAGCTGGTTGCGAAGTGCGCGGAAGGAGGAATCAATGTCTCCGGACCAGACAAGGGCGCCATACCGCTGGCTCCCGGCCCAGGCGCAGCGAAGCAGATTGACAATGTTTTCCTGTCCTTCCTCCGCCATTCCCTCGTAAGCCATCCGGGCATAGTATTTCGGGTAGATATTCCCGACCTCCAGATCCGCGCCGATATAGTACCGGTAATGATCGTACTCATAATCGGTATATTCCGGCTCCGCTTCATCCAGCCAGAAGATGCGGATCCCGTCCTTGTAATAGTTTTCCCGGATGCGGTTCCACACATATTTCCTTCCCTCCGGGTTTGTGACATCGATAAAGCAGGCCTGTCCCAGCTGGCCAAGCCGTTTTCCATATTCGGAGCGGGTCAGGTATCCCTTTTCCCGCATTTCCTGGTAATTTTCACTCTCCCCGTCCACCGTCGGCCAGATGGAGACCATGAGCTTCACCCCCATCTCCTCCAGCTCTTTGACCATGGCTGCGGGATCCGGCCAGTACTCCGGATCAAATTTCCAGTCTCCTTCATGCGGCCAGTGAAAGAAATCCGCCACGATCACATCCAGCGGGACTCCTCTTCTTTTGTATTCTCTTGCCACCTCAAGGAGCTCCTCCTGCGTCTGATAGCGCAGCTTGCACTGCCAGAAGCCCAGCCCGTATTCCGGCATCATCGGCACCTTGCCGGTTGCGCCGGCATACGCTTCCACGATCCCGGCCGGAGTGCTGTCTGCCGTAATCCAGTAGTCCAGCTGTCTGGTGGAACGGGCTTCCCATTCCGTCACATTCCGGCCGAAGGTCACCTTGCCGATGGCGGGATTATTCCACAGAAGTCCATATCCTCTGCTGGACAGCATAAAGGGAACACTCGCCTGGGAATTGCGCTGAGCCAGCTCGAGCACGCATCCCTTTACGTCCAGATAAGGCTGCTGATACTGCCCCATCCCAAAGATTTTTTCTCCGTCATAAGCTTCCAGCCGGTACGTCAGCTGGTAATTATCCGTGCCGGGTATCGGCCGGAAGGTGCGCGGAACAATCTCCAGCGCACTGGCAAACTTCCCGCTGCCCTCAACCATTTCCCGGGTCCGGTCGTATTCCTCCAGCAAAATCTCTCCGTCTGCGTTGACAAACTGCAAAGCACCGTTGTCCATGACCCGGCAGGTAAGCTTCCCGTTGACGAGCTCCGCCTTCTTTCCTTCGATACGGATCTGCACGTCAACCTCCTGGGGAGGCAGCAAAGCACTGTTGTCCTCCGGCAGAAATTCATGGCGCTGGGTCGCCCTCACTCTGAAGCTGTTTTCTCCCCAGGGCTCGATCAGCAGCAGTTCCTTGTCGCTGCGCCGGTACAGCCGATGTTTCTCCTGGTATAACATATTGACCATCCTCTATACGTGAATTTCTATTCCGTCCCTGGTAAATACCGGAAGCTTGTCAAGCGGCGTATCCACTGTCACCAAGGTACCGCCCTCATAAGATTTCCCGGTCCAGATATCCGTCCACACCGCACCTGCCGGCAGGTAAACCTCCTTCGTCCGCTGTCCGGCCTCCATGACAGGAGCAACCAGAATCTGAGGACCAAAGAGATATTCCGTCTCATTTTCCCAGCATACCGCATCCTCCGGAAAATCGTAGAAAAGCGGCCGCATGACGGGGGTTCCCTTCTCGTGCGCTTCCTTCATCAGCTGACGGGTGTATGGGCGAAGCTGCTCCCGGATATCGATGTACTTCCTGCAGATCTCGTAGACCTCGTCCCCATAGGACCAGATCTCATTCGGTGCGCCGGAAACGCATTCCGCTCCGCCGGTGGTGCCGAACTGAGGCTGATACGGCATCCGGTATCCATGAAGGCGCATGACCGGGCAGAACGCGCCGTACTCGAACCAGCGTGCGAAAACCTCATGGTACTTCTCGTCATAGATATTCGCGCCGAAAAAGCCGCCGATATCGGTCGTCCACCACGGGATCCCGGCAATTCCCATATTCAGGCCGGCCGCGAACTGGTTCTGAAGGCTTTCAAAAGTGGAGTGGATATCCCCGGACCACACCAGGGCGCCATATTTCTGGCTGCCGGCCCATGCGCAGCGAAGCAGGTTCACGACGTTCTCCTGGCCCGCCTCACGCATTCCGTCGAAGAATGCCTTTGCGTACAGTACCGGATAGACATTACCGATCTGGACATTCGGTCCGAGATGGTAGCGGTAATTTTCAAAATCGTAGACGGTATATTCCGGCTCTGCCTCGTCCAGCCAGAAAATTCTCACGCCTTTGTCATAATAATTCTTCCTGCATTTGTCCCAGACATAGGCTCTGGCCTCGGGATTGGTGGGATCAAACTGAATGGTATTGCCCATATAAGTATTGTCAATCCGCACACCCTTCTCTACCCGTGTAAGCAGCCCCTTCGCCTTCATCTCGGCGAAATTTTCGCTCCTGTAATCCACCATCGGCCAGACGGAAACCATAAGCTCAATTCCCATCTGCTTCAGTTCAGCGATCATGGCGTCAGGATCCGGCCAGTAGTCCGGATCAAAGCGCCAGTCACCCTGCTTCGGCCAGTGGAAAAAGTCCACTACGATCACATCCAGCGGAATCTGGCGGCGCTTATACTCTCTTGCCACCTCCAGAAGCTCCTCCTGCGTCTGGTAGCGAAGCTTGCACTGCCAGAAGCCCAGGCCATATTCCGGCATCATCGGAACCTTTCCTGTGGCGTCTGCGTATGCTTCCTCGATCTGTGCCGGCGTATCCCCAGCCGTGATCCAGTAATCCAGCTTCTTTGCAGACTGAACCTCCCACGTGGTAATGTTTTTGTTGAAGCTCACCCGGCCGATGGCGGGATTGTTCCAGAGAAAGCCATAGCCCAGGGAAGAGAGGACAAAAGGAACGCTGGCCTGGGAATTGCGGTGAGCCAGCTCCAGCTCTGCCCCTTTGACATTGAGGAATTTCTGCTGATACTGTCCCATCCCGTAAAGCTTTTCGTCGGGATTGGACTCAAAGCGCATGGTAAGCTTGTAGTCTCCGCCGATAATCGGCTTGAATTCCCTGGCTTCTACCTCCAGGGAGCTGGTGGTGCTGGCAAACATATCCTCCCGGTTGCGCACATATTCCTCCAGAAGGATCTCGCCCTTCTGATTATAAAAAGTCAGCTTGCCGATATTGTTGACAACAGCCCGGATCCGGCCGTTGACAATCTCCGCCCCGTACTCCGAGATTTTCACCTGGGCGCCGGTATCCGCAGGCTTCCCCTCCAGGGCCCAGAGCTCTTCCGGCATTTGAGGCATCTTTGACGCTCTCACCCTCAGGCTGTCTGCTCCCCAGGGCTCGATAAGCAGTCTCTCGGCGTCATAGCGATACAGCAGGGCATCTCCCTGCTTCTCAAAATATCCCAGCATAAAACGGCTGTCCGAGCGGAAATCTCCGCTCGGCGCGCCCTCTTTTCTTGTAAAATCAGGCATACTTCTCACCCATATCCTTTCACGATGGTCATCACTCCTTAACCGCCCCGGCAGTCAGTCCTCCGACGATATATTTCTGCAGGAAGACAAACAGAATCACAACCGGCATGGCCAGAATTGCGCCATAGGCCATGATACAGTTCCATTTGGTTCCGTACTTATTCTGGAAACGATAGATATTTGCTGTCAGAGGACGCATTTCCGGCTTGACGTTGAAGGTCATGGAATATGCCAGGTCGTTCCAGCCGTTCAGGAAAGAGATAACCAGGCAGGTAATGATACCGGTCTTGATCGCCGGAATCATAATCCGGAAAAACGCCTGGAAGACATTGCACCCGTCAATCCTGGCCGCGTCATCCAGCGCGGTAGGCACGCTCTTGAAATACGGCCGGAGGGTGACGACAATGAAGGGTACAGTACCTGAAGCGATGGCCAGGGCAGGCCCGATAAAGGTTCCCAGCAGATGAAGCCGGGAGAAGATCAGGTACATCGGCGTCAGGGTCAGGGATGCCGGAAGCATCTGGGTGATCAGGAAGCTCAGCATGAAGCCCTTATGTCCGGGAATTTTATATCGCCCCATTCCATAAGCCGCCGTCACGCCAAAGACCATGGAAATACACATGGAGCAAAAGGCAATGACAAAGCTGTTTCGCAGGGAAAGGATAAAATCTTTATCCCGGAAATTTTCCAGCCAGGGCGACACGGTGAAGTTGTGAGGATAATAGGTTACGATCTTGCCGAAGGATTCTGCATCCGATTTAAAGGACATGCAGATCAGCCAATACAGCGGAAACAGAAACAGGACAGCAATCAACAGCGCAACCAGGGAAAGGATGATATTCCTGCGCTTCTCTTTTGAAGAACGGAAACGGATCTTTTCTTTCATTCTAATCATCCTCCTTTGCAATCATCAGCAGGTAAAGCAGACCGACTATAAACAGGCAGCAGAAAAGAATGATTGCCGATGCCGACCCCTTGGAAAACTCATATTGCGTAAACGAAAGCTGATAGGAGTAGGTACCCAGCACATCCGTGGCATTTAATGGACCTCCGCTGGTCATGACAAACTGAAGATCGAAGGCTTTGAAGGTATAGATAAAGCCCAGCATCAGCACCGCGACGATGGCGGGACGGACCAGCGGCAGGGTGATATGCAGGAATTTCTGTATTTTATTGGCGCCATCCACCTCCGCGCTCTCATAAATATCCTGGGAAATCCCGGTCAGTCCGGAGGTCAGAAGAAGCATGTTAAAGGGAATTCCGACCCAGCAGTTCATAAAAATCACTGCAGCCATCGCAGTATTTCCCTTCAGCAGCCACTCCACAGGGGCTTTGATGAGATGCATCCTCATCAGAAGATCATTAAACACCCCGGAAGACACGTCAAACATGTTTTTGCCCAGAAGAGCCGTGACCGACATGGGCATCATATAGGCCACCAGGATAAGTCCGCGGATCGGGCCGGAGAGAGTAAACTTCTGGGAAAAGAACAGGGCAAAAATAAATCCTATGGAAAACTGGAAAATCAGGCACCCAAAAGTGAAGACCAGAGTGTTCCTGAAGATTTTCTGAAAAGTGGGATCCGCCATGAGAACCTTGAAATTCTGCAGACCCACAAAGATGTCCGTATGGGACGCAAAGGTCTTGACATTGACATTCCGCAGGGACAGCACTACATTGTAGAAAAGCGGATATCCCAAAATCAGCAGGATATAAAGAAAACCCGGAAGGACAAAGAGATAGCCCTCCAGCTTTTTCTTTGTCGCAATTTTCATAGCCGCACCTCCTTGAAGCACTCGCACAGACAATACATGATTGCAGCGCAAAATGACCCCGGCGGATTGTTCCGCGCTTCGCGCTCCCGCAATTCCGGAGTCATGCATATACAGAAATGTTTTCCGCAACGGTGAAGGAACATCAGGATAACCGTTGTGAAATACGAAAAAAACGGGGCTGGTGCCGTTAAGGCATCAGCCCCGTATCTGTCCCGGCCAGGAGGCGCCCCGGCCTGGCAGACAGCACATAATCCATTATGGGAGCGGAGTCTCTTCCAGAAGAGGATCAATCACGGCAGCGGCATCTGCGGCGGCCGTAGCAGCATCCTTCTCGCCAAGGATCACTGCCTGCTCCGCGGTATACAGAGCCTCGGAAATCGTGGGCCACTGCGGATGCGGGCCTCTCGGCACAGCAAAATTCATGGATTCATTAAATACCGCATAACGCTCATCAGCCGTCCAGAAATCCTTCAGGTCTACCGCGTCGCCGCGGACAGGCAGCTTGCCGGCTTTCTCGCACCAGTCAGCATTATTCTCGGCGGTCATCATGAATTCCAGGAAATCAATGCAGGCTTCCCTGTTGGCCGCGCCGGTGCACACACCGAAATTCTCACCGCCGATGACGGAAGCCTGAGCGCCATTGGCACTCTTCGGCATCGGAACATAAGCATACTCCCAGGTGACGGTATCCTTGATGGAATCATCAAGGTTCTGGGCAATCTGCCATGTACCGGACTCAAGCATGGCAGCCTTCTCGGCAGCCCATGCATTCAGGGCATCTCCCTGACCCCAGTTGACAGCCTCTTTGCTCATCCAGCCCTTCTGGATCAGGTCACCGATGATCTGGAAAGCCTCGATGCTCTCGTCGCTGTCGATATCGCCGACAGAACCGCCGGTGCTGTACAGCCACGGAATGAACTGGAAGGTACCTTCCTCGTTGGAAACCGCGCACATCGCAAATCCGTATACTCCCTCATCCGGATTGGTGCAGGCTTCGCAGGCAGCCAGGAACTCGTCCATGGTCTCAGGAGCCTTGTCAATGCCGGCGGCCTTAAGCATATCCATGTTGCAGAGGATAGCCAGACAGTTGGAGTTATTCGGAAGGCCGTGGATACGTCCCTCGGAGTCGCGGCAGCTGTTCAGCGGTCCTTCATAGAAGTTGTCCAGCTCACCCCACTCTTCCAGTTCATCCTGAATGTCATCGAAAACACCAAGAGAGATATAGGAGGCCATATCCGGAGAATCCACCATACCGATATCCGGAAGCTCACCGGAAACCGCGCCGATCGTATACTGCTTCATCAGCTCTTCTCTGGAGACATATGTCGCGGTGATATAGATATCACTCTGCTGTTCATTGTACATCTTGCACAGGGCATTGAGGGCATCCGCTTCGCCTTCAAAATAATGCCAGATCTCAATCGGTTGACCACCGTTGTCCGGTCCAAAGACATCCTCCGCGTGTACGCAGATGCCCATGGACAGTACTGCCGCAGCAGCCAGTCCAAGAACCAACGCTCTTTTCATTTGTCATTCCTCCTTCGCTATATTTACTGTTTGCAGATCGGACACCACGGCAGTCCTTCAAACCGCCCGGGGAGTACTCCTATACCAGTTACGCTTACGGAACTGCCGTGTTCTCCCCTCCCGGGACGCCTGGACGGTCTTAAATCCACCCGAAGCGGAATCAGTCCTCTGCCATTTTGCCCAACAACAGCTATATTGTAACAGATCTTTTTCGTCATATCAACCTGTTTTGAAGAATTATTCCATTCAGTATAACAGCAATGCTTACCAATACAGCCCGGTTTTTGTCTGCCGCTATCGTCAAAGAGCCGGGGTGTCTCACTCACCCCGGCTCTTGTATTCCTTTCTATCTATCCCCGGTCTTACTGCCGTTTTCCGGTTCCGATCCACTATATCTGTGTTCGCGGTTTACCTGTGCCGATCCATCCTCCGGATTCAAAACACCGGCTTTATTCCCAGATGTTCACATCACCGCTGCCGCCATTTTTCAGCACATAATACAGCTTGTTCTGATCCACTCTGACATACACATCAGCTGTGTCTTCCGGCACCTTTTTCGCGATATCCTCCGGTGTGACAGTACCACCCATCGGAGACTGGATGATAATATTGGGAATGGCCGTTTCTTTTTCCATGGATTCCCTGACCACGTCCACCGCCTTTTCCACCTTCTCCTTCGCTTTTCTGCCGGCAGCCCGGGTTTTCTTTTTCACTTCAATCTCAACAACTGCCGCCTGGTCCCCCAGGACCTCCTTCGCTTCGCCTGCAGCTTCTTCGACCGCTTCTTTTGCCTTCCGCGCCGTCTTGCGTACCGTCTTTTTCACTTCAATTTCAGTGACGGCGGCAGAAGCGGCAAGCTCTTTCAGTTTCTCCGCTATACTTTCCGGTACTGCACAGCTTCCTTTTTCATACCTTCCCAAAAGCATCGGTGTGATACCAAGTAAATCGGCAAATTCAGATTTACTGAGATTTTTGCTTTCCCTGGTTGCTTTCAGTTCTTCGTTAGTCATTAGTCTGATCTCCTTTGCATCGCGGTCTTTTTCAGTCCGGCTGGCGCTCATGAGCAATGAAACGGCGCCATACCATGCTCTTTTAACACTTTATATCAAAGGAGGTTTTCTGTCAACATAATAAAGGAGGTTTTCTGTCCGTCCGACCATATCTCTGTACTGTTTAGCATTAAATGCAGCGTGAATCGTAACCACGAAACGGTTACTATACACGGTATATCCTTCCCCGCGCGTGAGGCGAATGGTACCCTAGAAATGGCCATCCGCAGGCGTCGGTACTTAGTGAGTGCAAGCCGAAGGCGCAGCA
>CACZQU010000450.1 GCA_902783305.1 uncultured Lachnospiraceae bacterium
CGGGCTTCTTCTGGCTTTCCAGGAGGCGTCTGTCGTAAAGACATCCTTTGTCCCGTCCTTGTACCATACATGAATCTCTGCGATGGCGGCAAGGCGGTCTCCATAGTTTTCCTCATGCTGGATCAGGCCGTACCAGCCTTTGTACCAGCCGTCGCCCAGCATCAGCTCGAACCGGTTCGTCCCTTCGGTCAGCGACAGCTCATAGGTCTGGTATTGAATCCAGGAGTCATAATCACAGAACCCGGGAAGAAGGTATTCTTCTCCCTGCTTTTCCCCGTTCAGGGAAAACTCATATAAGCCCAGACCGGTCATATAGGCTCTTGCCTTTGCCACCGGTTTGTCAATCTCCAGATCCCGGTAGAGAACTGCCTGCAGATCCTTTGGAGCGGATGGCGTGATCCATTCCGCTTCCCATCCGGTATCCGGACCAGTGACCGTTTTTGCTGTTTCAAACCACTGGGTTTCGCTGACGCAGCGGTCAAGGGCATCGTCGGTCACGGTGACGCGCCAATAGTATCTCGTCTGCGGGGACAACGAAAGCGGAAGCTCAAAACCAGTGCTCAGAATATCCTTTTTCTCACCGCTGTCATAGATTACCTTGTCAAAGCCGGAGGAGAGGGAGACCTCCACCCGGGCGGATGCCTGATGCTTTCCCTTTGCGTCAGACACGACATAAGAAATGGTCGGGTGTGCCAGGTCGTATCCAAGAGGATTGACCAGATGATTTACTTTCAGATGACTGATGATCATGGTAAAAACTCCTCAATGTTATTTGTAAGACGCCTCGCGCAGCAGCTGCGCGAGGCGGATAAAAACTTCTTATTCCTCTTCCTTTGCCCATCCGTAAGCATACCGCACGGCCTTGTTCCATCCCCGGATCCGCTTTTCCCGGATCTCCTCCGGAAGAAGCGGAGTGAAGGTTTTTTCCAGGCTCCAGTTTTCTTTGATCTCATCCTGGCTCTTCCAGTAGCCGACGGCAAGGCCGGCCAGGTAACAGGCTCCCATCGCAGTGGTCTCTGTGCACTGCGGCCGGTCTACCGGCAGTCCGGCCAGGTCGGCCTGGGTCTGCATCAGGAAATCGTTGCGGCTTGCCCCGCCGTCTACCTTCAGTCTCTTCTGCGTGATCCCGGAATCCGCTTTCATGGCGACGAGGACTTCATTGACCTGATAGGCAATAGATTCCAGCGTGGCGCGGATAATATGGTATTTGTTTACGCCGCGGGTGATCCCCACCACGGTTCCTCTGGCATACTGGTCCCAGTGCGGCGCACCCAGACCGGTAAAGGCCGGAACCACGTAGCAGCCATTGGTATCGGATACCTTCTGCGCCATATATTCGGAGTCCTCGGCAGAGTCGATCAGCCGCATTTCATCCCGGAGCCACTGGACCGCCGCACCGGCGACAAACACCGATCCTTCAAGAGCATAGCTGACCTTTCCATCCAGCCCCCAGGCAATCGTCGTGATCAGCCCGTGTCCGGAAAACACCGGTTTTTCCCCGGTATTCATCAAAAGGAAGCACCCCGTCCCATAGGTGTTTTTGGCTTCTCCCGGCAGGAAACAGGTCTGGCCGAAAAGGGCTGACTGCTGATCGCCGGCAGCACCGGCAATCGGAATCGCACCGCCCAGGAACGAAGGGTCGCTCATCCCGTACACATGGCTGGAAGGCATGACCTTCGGAAGCATGCAGCGGGGAATCCCCAGCTCGGCCAGGATGTCATCATCCCAGTCCAGAGTGGTGATATTGAACATCATGGTGCGGGAAGCGTTGGTATAATCGGTGACATGAACCTGTCCGCGGGTCAGCTTCCAGATCAGCCAGGTTTCCACTGTCCCGAAAAGAAGCTTTCCTTCCTCTGCCTTTTCCCTTGCGCCAGGTACATGATCCAGGATCCATTTCACCTTGGACGCGGAAAAATAGGCGTCGATGGGAAGGCCGGTTCTGGCCCGGATCAGGTCTTCGAGACCTTTTTCTTTTAATGAATCGCAGTATTCGGACGTTCTCCTGCACTGCCACACGATGGCGTTATAAACCGGCTCACCGGTATCCTTGTCCCATACGATGGCGGTTTCCCGCTGGTTGGTAATGCCGATGGCAGCAATCTGCGAAGCGGAGACAGAGATTTTGCCCATGGCCTCCACCGCGACGCCAAGCTGGCTTGCCCAGATTTCGTCCGGGTCATGCTCGACCCAGCCGGGTCTGGGGAAGATCTGCCGGAATTCCCGCTGTGCCATGGAACAGATTTCGCCTTGTTTATTGAACAGGATGCACCGGTTGCTGGTCGTACCGGCGTCAAGCGCCATAATATATTTTTCCATCACAATACCTCCCGGTTATCTGATCATTGTTCATAAAGCATGTCCATTTTCATTTCATAATATTCCGGCGTCATATCCAGATAATGGATATGGGGATTCTCAAACCGCTGTTCGGTCTCCCAGATTTCATTGGCGAGCTGGTCCCTGACGTAGGAAGCGATTTCCTTTGCGTCAGGGAGCTCCTTTTGCAGTTTTCCTTCCTTCAGAATGAGATGCTGCAGCTTTCTGGCGGTGCATCCTGAAAAATAATGGCTTTTCCAGGGGCGGACAGGGTCGACATACCGGAAGGGGGCAGACAGATCGATTTCCTCTCCGGCACAGGCGATGAGGTCAGCCGCGGCATGTCCTTCGCTGTCAAAGATCCGGTAGACATCCTTGATTCCGGGGTTTGTAATCTTTTCCGGGGTCTCGGAAACCTTGATGCGCGGGAGCATCCGGCCTTCCGATTCGACGGCACACAGCTTATATACCGCTCCGAATACCGGCTCGGATCTGGACGTGATGAGCCGTTCACCGACGCCGAAGGCGTTGACCTGGCCGCCCTGCTGGAGAATGGAGGTGATGGTGTATTCGTCCAGGCTGTTGCTGACGACGATTTTCGCATCCGGAAAACCGGCTTCGTCCAGCATTTTCCGGGATTCCTTGGTCAGGTAAGCCAGATCGCCGGAGTCGATACGGATTCCGAAATTCCCGGAGGATATCCCCTGGTCCTTCATCTCCTGAAATACGGTGATGGCGTTCGGAATGCCGGATTTAAGGACATCGTAGGTGTCCACGAGGAGAATGCAGTTGTCCGGATAGACTTTGGCAAATTTCCGGAAAGCTTCCAGCTCATCCTTGTAAAACATGACCCAGCTGTGAGCCATGGTTCCGCCGACCGGAATGCCGAAAAGCTGTCCTGCAGCCACAGTGGCAGTTCCGCTGACTCCTCCGATGTAAGCCGCCCTTGCACCATAGATCGCGGCATCATTGTTGTGAGCCCGTCTGGCCCCGAAATCACTGACCGGCCTTCCTGCGGCGGCGCGGACAATCCGTCTGGCCTTCGTAGCGACCATGCTTTGGTGATTGACCTGGGCGAGCAGCTCCGTTTCGATGATCTGAGCCTCCACTAAAGGAGCGACAACGGTGAGGACCGGCTCATTCGGGTACATGATCGTTCCCTCCGGGAAGGCATACAGATCCCCGCTGAAATGGAAATCCTTCAGGTAATCCAGAAATTCCTCTTCAAAGACACCTAATGAGCGCAGATAACCGATCTCGCGCTCTTCGAAATGCAGTCCGGTGAGATATTCAACGATCTGCTCCAGACCGGCAAAGATGGAAAAACCGCCTCCATCAGGGCTTCTGCGGAAAAAAACATCGAAGGCAACCTTGGTATCTTTGCTTTCCTGGAGAAAGTATCCGTTTGCCATTGTGAGTTCATATAAATCCATGACCATGGCAGGGTTTTTTGCTTCATATATTCCCATCGTAATATCCTTTCCTGTCTTCGCAGGCTCAAAGCTGTGCGGGCACAGTGTCTTCGGGACGGCCGCGGAAACCGGGTGCTGATCCGACTGTTTACGTGGCAATCCTTATTTTCCTGGGAGCAATTATACTATATCTGAGGGAACAATGAAATGGAAAAATGCTTTTCCGGACGGCCATTTCGGAAACTGTCCATTCTACGCGCGGGGACGTCAGACCGTGAACGGTAA